>JAZUHM010000131.1:0-1698 GCA_045641725.1 Bacteroidaceae bacterium
GCAACTCAGTGCGCATAGGCATCAGCGGCGTGCCCGGAGCCGGCAAGAGTACTTCTATCGACGAATTTGGCATACATGTGCTCAACGAATATGGCGGCAAACTGGCCGTACTGGCCATCGACCCCACTTCTGAGCGCACCAAGGGCTCTATCCTGGGCGACAAGACCCGCATGGAGAAACTCTCTGTACACCCCAAGTCGTTTATCCGACCCAGCCCAAGCAGCGGTTCGCTCGGCGGCGTGGCACGCAAGACACGCGAAACCATCGTGCTGTGTGAGGCCGCCGGCTACGACAAGATTTTCATCGAGACCGTAGGCGTGGGCCAGAGCGAGACAGCCTGCCACTCAATGGTAGATTTCTTCCTGCTCATACAGGTGGCCGGCACCGGCGATGAACTGCAGGGCATCAAGCGCGGCATCATGGAGATGGCCGACGGCATAGCCATCAACAAGTGCGACGGCGACAACGTAGAGCGATGCAAGGTGGCAGCCGGCCATTTTGCCAATGCGCTGCACTTGTTCCCGCTGCCCGAAAGCGGCTGGGCACCCAAGGTACACACCTACTCGGGATTCTTCGGCCTCGGCATCAAGGAGTTGTGGGACAGCATCTACGAATACATCGACTTTGTGAAGGCCAACGGCTACTTTGACCACCGCCGCCGCCAGCAAAACAGATACTGGATGTACGAGACCATCGAGCAGCGCCTGCGCAACTCGTTCTTCCAAGACGAGAGCATCACCAGCCTGCTCGCAGAGGCAGAAGACAACATCGAGCTCGGCAAGCAGACCTCATTTGTGGCCGCGCAGAAACTGCTTGACTACTATTTCGACAAGCTCAAGCACTAACCCCCACCCTACCAACGCAAACCGACGAACCGCTTTTTGCGCCGAGAGCCTCAAAAAAAGCACAAAATTCGCGGTAAATTCATCAAAGTGCGCACTAATTTTAGTTCACAGCGCTGTGAACGTTTGTTCACAGCGGTGTGAACGATTGTTCACAGCGCTATGAACGATTGTTCACAGCGCTGTGAACAGAATTTATTGCGCACTTCATTTTTTTTAGTGCGCAGACTGGTGGTTTTTACACGGATTTCTGCTCGTTTAGCACGCAGGTATTTTGGGAGTTAAAAAGAAGAATTAAAGGGAAATTATCGCTTCACTCAAAGAGGCAACGGACGATGCCAATTTATTAGTGTCCGATAAAAATACTATGATTGAGCCGTCTCCTCCCCTGAGGAGGGGAGGTGGCTCGAAGAGCCAGAGGGGTACGGAGGTCCAATAAGTACAAATGGCTGAATAGCAACAAATTATACTATCGACCCCTCAGTCGCTTCGCGACAGCTCCCCTCGCCTAGGGGAGCAGACGACTCAAATGCGTGCGTTGGTATAAGCATTGCAACAATATAATAGATGTGTACAAAGAGTAGCCTAAACAGGGGAGCAGACGACTCAAATGCGTGCTATCGCCGACTAACGACAGAGCCCTCGCGAACATACTTCGTAGTTTGACACTTTGTTCTCGTGCTCTATTATGTCGTCCCGGCTATCGCCGACTAACGACAGAGCCCTCGCGAACATACTTCGTAGTTTGGCGCGTCTCGCGCCAAACCCCGACCTTATGATATTAATCGACAACTCCGCCCAAATTGCAATTATTGACAAATAGGAAGCAGCACGCGGGAATCGTTTTCAAAGGTTG
>JAZUHM010000132.1:0-1618 GCA_045641725.1 Bacteroidaceae bacterium
CAGTCGGCTTGGATTTGTTTGACGAGACCATCGCTTTTCACGAAGCTGCTAAGTCTTCTGCCGTACACAACAAACTTGTCTACAGTCAGTTGGAAGGCTTGATTGAAAATTACGACAAGACCAAAGCCAAGACGACATCTACGGTGCAATGCCTGCATCAGATTGCCGAAATGACGCATCGACGCAGCCTCGTGGTGATTTTCACCGACATGCTCGACAACATGGAGGATTTCAACAAGATGTTCGATGCTTTGGAACACCTAAAATATAATAAGCACGAAGTGATTTTGTTCCATGTTTACGATGGCGACTTGGAGCAGAACCTCGATTTTGATAACCGCCCGTATCGTTTTGTCGATTTGGAGTCGGGCGAGACTTTGAAACTCAATCCCGTTGAGGTTCAGGAGACTTACAGAAGACTGATGACCGAGCGCAAGGAAGCCATTCTGCGGCATTGCTATCAGTATCAAATCGATTATGTGGAGGCTGATATCAATAAGGATTACAACCAGATTCTTACCAGCTATCTCATCAAGCGCAGCAAAATGGGGTGAGGTTTTTGAAAAAGCCTTATCTTTGTCCGAAATTTTTTGGAAATGGACGACACTTTATATTACGATATTTTTGAAAAGAACCTTCGCAATGAGTTGGTTCGTGTTTGCACCATAGCAAATGAATTGAATGGCAATTTGTTACGTTCTGATGATATTGATGCGAAATGGAAAGATTTTGCTCCTGATTATATGGCTGATGCTATGAAACTCATCACTGATTATCCGACTGTCTCGGTGGCGTGGGCTGGCTACATGGGCATGGCAATTGCCAAATGGTGGGATCAGGATTGGGCTGTTTTCGGAGCTTGGCCTTATGCAAAACTCTTGGGTAAACGTGGTTTCGATGATATGGATGAGCATATTGTGCGCGACATATTAGGCATCAGATTAGAGACACCTGAAGCGGAAAAGATTGAGGAGCTGATGCGCCAGTGTGCTACTGTGGCGATTGGTTTTATCCGTCACGAAAACATTGAGCCACAAAGTATTAGAGCCTTTTATATTTATGCAAGAGCTGTGAAAGTGATGTATGAGATTGGGGCAGCCGTGGAATTGAAAAGATTAGGCTACAAATGGCAGCCCCTAATGTAGACGTCTTTTCCCCAAAATGAGAATAGTCCTTCTTGAAGTATTAAGTTAATGTTTTGATTTGCTGAAGAACAAGACGCTGTCTGTAAAATCAAGTTTGAAAACGATTTTGCAAAATACACAAAATCAATTATTTGATACATAATCCAGAGGGTAAAAATAAATAAGTCGCTGTTTTTTAGCGACTTATAAATGCTTTTTGTGGAGGATACCGGACTCGAACCGGCCACCTTCAGATTGCGAACCTGACGCTCTACCAGATGAGCTAAACCCCCAATGCGGCTGCAAAAGTACAATTTTTTCTTTTTGGCAAGAACAACGATGCAGAATTAAATGTAATTTTGCAGCCTTAAAAATCTATCATCACTATGAATGTCGAAGAATATATCGTTGCCCGCGTCAATGCCTTGTTGCACAGCGACAATGCGAAGATAGTCAAACGCTTGGAAGGCGGAATGAGCAACTACACCTACATT
>JAZUHM010000133.1:0-1765 GCA_045641725.1 Bacteroidaceae bacterium
CTCACGCCGCTCGTGGCCGACATACACTTCAACCCACGCGTGGCCGACGCCGCCGCTGCCGTGGTCGAAAAGGTGAGAATCAATCCAGGCAACTACGTCGATTCCGCCCGCACATTCAAGCATATCGACTACACCGACGAGGAATACCAGCAGGAACTCCTCAAAATCCGCGAGCGCCTCATTCCATTCCTCGACATCTGCCGCCAACACGGCACCGCCGTGCGCATCGGCGTCAACCACGGCTCGCTCAGCGATAGAATCATGAGCCGCTACGGCGACACACCCGAGGGCATCGTCGAGAGTTGCATGGAGTTCCTCAGAGTGTGCAAGGAAGTAGATTTCAACAACGTCGTGCTCAGCATCAAGGCCAGCAACCCCGTGGTCATGATACGCTCAGTGCGCCTGCTGGTTGACGCCATGAACAAGGAAGACATGCACTATCCGCTGCATCTGGGCGTCACTGAAGCCGGCGAGGGCACCGACGGCCGAATCATCAGCGCAGCCGGCATCGGCACACTCCTGGCCGACGGACTGGGCGACACCATACGAGTTTCGCTCAGCGAAGAGCCCGAGGCAGAAATCCCAGTGGCGCGCAAACTCTACGACTATTTCCAGCGCCGCCAAAAGCACAATGTGATTCGCGCCACAATAGCCGACTCGTTCGACTACCTCAACCCGCAGCGCCGCAAGACTATCGCCGTGGGCAACATAGGCGGCAACAATGTGCCCGTGGTCATCAGCGACCGACCCGTCGTCAGCAACACCAGATTCCAATCTACGGCGCGCAATGTCGCAACCGCCAAACCCGACTACACCTATGCCGAACTGAGCAGCCAATATAAAACCGTACGCCTTGAATATGAGCAGCTTACCCGCGAAATGGTGCAACAGCTGCGCAAGGAGCCCGACACTATCGTCATTGCCGAGACACACCACGTCAACCCCGTGGGACATATCCGCGCCTTGGCCCAGACAATGATGCTCAACAACCTCAGCAACCCCATGATTGTGCACCTCGAATACGAGCACAATCTCAACACCATCGAGGAGCACCAGCTCGAGGCCGCAGCCGACGCAGCCCCGCTCCTTTTCGACGGCCTCTGCGACGGCCTCTGGATAAGCGACTTCTCCATTCCTGAGGCGCAGATCGCCAACACCGCCTTCGGCATACTGCAGGCCATGGGCCAACGCCTCACCCACACCCGCTACATCTCATGTCCCGGTTGCGGCCGCACGCTCTACGACCTCCAGACCACCATACAGCGCATCAAGGCCGCCACAACCCATCTTCCCCCAATGAAAATAGCCATCATGGGCTGCATCGTCAACGGCCCAGGCGAAATGGCCGACGCCGACTACGGCTACGTTGGCGCCGCCCGCAACAAGATAAGCCTCTATCGCGGCAAGCAGTGCATCGAGATGAACATACCCGAAGATCAAGCCGTCGATAAACTGCTCGCGCTCATCAATGCCGACATGCAGCAAGACTAAAAACCACACAACAAAACCACAAAACAACTAAACAACCAAACCACATATGCAACCAACAGTCAGTATTATCATGGGCAGCACATCCGACCTGCCCGTAATGGAAAAAGCAGCAAAATTCCTCGATGAAATGGGCATTTTTTTTGAGATGAACGCCCTCTCAGCCCACCGCACACCAGCCGAAGTGGAGCAGTTTGCCACCCAGGCCAAGAGCCGCGGCGTCAAAGTGATACTCGCCGGCGCAGGCATGGCAGCCGCCCTCCCCGGAGTCATAGCC
>JAZUHM010000134.1:0-4074 GCA_045641725.1 Bacteroidaceae bacterium
AGTCACATTTACGTCGCCGTCGCCATTTACGTCAGCATCTTCCTTGCTGATGCCAGACTCAGTGCCGATGATTGTGTAGTTGTAAACAGAAACTACGTCAGTTACGTTAACTGAACCGTCCTTATTTACGTCGGTTGCAGGACCCTCTGGGCCTTCTGGCCAAACGAGGCCGTCGATTACGATGGTCAAAGCGGTCTCTTCGGTAGTGATTTCGCCCTTGTAGAGAGATGCGTCGATAGCACCTGTCTGAGCGCCGATGCCTACTTCGTCTGAAGAGCAGATAAACTTAGAGCCGTCAGAGTATGCGGTGCCGCCGTCGGTCTTTTCGCCGGTGAGCATGCCGTGGATACCGTTGACGCTGGTGGCCTTGTTGACTACTGTGGTTGGGAATGGGATGATGAGCTCGTTGGCTTCGCATTCTGCCTCAGGGTTGCCGAGTACGATAATGCCTGATTCGCCTGCTGCGAGGCTTGCCTTTTCGTAGAGTTCAACCTCGGTGCTGCCGTTTTCGAGCTTTGTCATCTTGCGGATGCCATATACGTGAACGTCTTCATTATAATCTGCAACGTCATTGAGTTCATAAGGCATTGCGATTACGTCGATCAGGTTGTTTGCAAACTCGCTGATGATGATGAATTCGGTTTCTTCAGGATCGATTTCGGTGAACTTCCAAGAGCCGTCGCCATAAACTGTGGCTTCGCCTGCTACTGCGTGCTGGCCGGTGAATGCTGCCATGAGTGCGAGACCATTGTTAGCGCAGCCGGCTGGAGTGAGTGAGAACGAGGCGTTGCCGAGCAGCTCTACGTCGTAAGCGATTGGGGTATAGCTGTTGTAGATGCTGGCGTTTTCCTTGATTGCATTGCCAAGATACTGGCCATTGCCGAGGCACTGGAATGCGTATTTGCCTTCTTCGCCTTCGATTTCGACCATGCGCCACATTGCATAAGGATTATATGTGTAGTTAGGGTCGCCTTCTTCGGTGAGGAGGCCATAGCGGATGTGGCCGCTTGAGTTGCAGCCGTCTGCGTAGAGAGCTGAGTTGGCCATTGGGAGAGGATCGTTCTGATCGCCGCCGTTATAGTGGGTCTCTACGTTGGATGCTGAGGTGATAGCGTACCACTTGCCTGGCTCTGGCATTTTGATGGTGGTCATAAATGCGTCGTATGCGGTGGTAAGTTTCTGCATTGCGGCATCGATTTCGTCTTTCTTGAGAGGAGTTGAGAATGTTGAGCCCTTAGCCTCGTCAATTGCGGCCTGAAGAGTGCTCACTGCCTCTGGAGTGGTCTCGCCAATGCCCTCGCCATAGACTGCGGTGTTGGCATAATCCTGGAGCTTGGCTGCGAGTTCAGAAACGTCGGTAGTATCGGCGTAGAGTCCCTTGACGTCAGCGATTGCTGCGCGGAGAGCCTTAACGTCTTCGTCGGTAGTGGTAGAGTTTGCGATCTTGTCTAATCCTGCGAGGGCGAGAGCGTTCATTGCATCGGCTTTTTCGGCCAGACCCTCGGTATAGCAATACTGTGATTCGGTCTCGTCAAGGACTACAGGGTAGATCTGGAGTTCTGCGAGCGAGAAGAATGGATATTGGGCGCCTGCGTTTCTACGGTTGTTGTTGGTTGCGAGCACGTCCATGCGGATATGGCTGTATTCCTTGCCCATATCAATGACAGGGGTCTTGGCCCAGTTCTGATAGTTCTCGTTGTTGCCATAAGCCTTGGTGATATCAACCTGGCGGATGAATTCCCAAGCGTCTTCTTCGGTAGGATCGTTGGTTGCGTAGAAGTTGATAATGGTTGGGCGGTCCTGATTACCCCAAGAGTCGCAGCGCTGCAAGAGAACCATCTCGAAGCCCGAGGTAGGAGACTGCGAGATATTGAACTGCAGGTTGTGAGGAGCTGTGAGTGGGTCGTTGTTAACGTGCCATGTAGAGTGGAAGATGTCGGTTGTGCCGTCGATAAGAGCAGCGTATGAACCCTGAGAAGGATCCTTGGCGTTAGAAATTACCTGGCAGTTCTCGTCGCCTTCGGTTGCATTGGTGATAATACCGATGGTGTCAACTCTAAATACCTTGAGGTTGTCGTAGATATTGTTGGCCTCGGTGATAAGAGACTGGAGCTCTGCGTCGAGAGCAGCCTGGGCCTTGATGGCAGGAATCTTCTGCATCACTGAATCCGGCACCATGCGGATATACCATGCATTCTTGCTATTGAGGGTATTGTCGGTCCAGGTTACGAGGTCGCCTGCCACGCCGCTACCTTCTTGGTGGCTCTCGGTGTGATAGGTGGTCTTGGCCTGAGTATTGTAGAAAATCCACTGGAGCTGGCCCAGAGGCTGAACGATCTGCTCGTAGCCCGGTGTGGCGGCAAAGAGCAGCTTGGCGCTGGTGGCTGCGTGCTCTGGAGCGTTTACATACTGCTCGTTGTCGTAGTTCTGGATATTGAAATTGCCGCTTGGGAGTGTGGTAAACTTAAAGATCTGCTTTGAGTCGAGGTAGTTGAATGTGGCCCAGCCCACCTGTGTGAGTGAGTTTGCTGTCCAGGCTTTTTCAACGCCCTGCTTGTTGAGGTAGCCGGGGTAGGCGCTGACTACATAATAGTAGCCGTCGATGATTGGATTTACGCTGTTCTCAACGGCTTCTTTTGCCTGCTGGAGCTTGTCCATGGCGGCCTGATATTCTTCGTCGCTATGTTCTTCCATAGCGCAGAGGAGTGCTTCTTCGAGTGCGGTGTTGAATGCATCTACGAGGTCTTGTGGATAGAGGCCTGGGTCGGTGCCGGCTTCATATTCTACGCCGGCCTCAGAGATTGCGTCGATCATGGCCTGGAGGTCGCCCTGGAGGTCGTGCTGATAGATTACCTGATATACGTTCCACGCATTGGTGTCGTAGTATTCACCCCATGTGAACACGTTGCCCGAGCCCCAGTATGCGCAGTTGCAGATGAAGTTGCGGTATTTCTTTTCATAGGCAGTGGCATAACTGTCTTGGAGGAAGCAGAATACTGCTGAGTTGTCGTCCCAGATTGGGCCGTAGGTGTCGTTGCGCTGTGTAGAGTCTGCAGCGGCGTAGATGCAGAATGGTATGGCGTATTCAATGTCCTTTTTAGGACTGTAGCCGTCGATACCATTTGTCTGCGGATCGAGTCTGTTGCTACCCAGGAATTCGCCGGTAGCTACGTTCTGCAGATAGTAGGTTTGCAGGCCAAGGCAGTTGAGCGGACCTTCTGACACCACCCAGGCTGCATTGCTGTTGAAGCCTTGCTGGTTGGTGAGCTTGCCTTCATCGTTGATGACCATAAACCAGTCGCTCTGACCGCTCATGGTACCGCCTTCGAGGGCGATGGTGTCGCCTGCCTTAATCTGGTCGGCAGCAATGCGGGCGCTCTGTACGTATCGGGCGTCAGCAGTGTTGCACATGATTGCGCCGATGAGGGCAACCATCAAAGAAAGTAAAAATTTCTTCATTGTGATTAATGCTTTAAATGTTAGTAATTATGATAAATAGTCTGATTTCTGCGCACAAATATAGCATATTCTATATAATAATATGGTATATCGCGCGCGGAAAATTGCAAACAAATGTGTTTTTTGCATTTTAATTCGCAGAATTGGGCGCAATATTCAATTTTGCGGGGACTGCTTTGGTTTTTATTTTTGAACCATTAGCCAGCAACTCTGCTTGCATGTGAGCCGTCTGCTCCCCTGTTTAGGCTACTCTTTCTACACATCTATTATATTGTTGCAATGCTTATACCAACGCCCCCATTTGAGTCGTCTGCTCCCCTAGGCGAGGGGAGCTGTCGCGAAGCGACTGAGGGGTCGATAGCATAATTTGTTGCTATTCAGCCATTTGTACTTGTTCGACCTCCGTACCCCTCTGCCTCTTCGAGCCACCTCCCCTCCTCAGGGGAGGAGACGGCTCAACCACAACTTCTAGTACAAATACCTGTAAAAAATGTGTACAAAGAGTAGCCTAAGCAGTGGGAACAGGCGGCACAAATGCGAGCTAAGTTGTTGGCAGATAGCTCGTTTGGTGTCTTTCGTAGTTTGGCGCGTCCCGCGCCGAACACCGACCTTATT
>JAZUHM010000135.1:0-4427 GCA_045641725.1 Bacteroidaceae bacterium
GCTGACGCCGCACTGGCCGCAAGCGTATTCCATTATGGAGAAATTCCAATCTCAGACCTCAAGCACTACCTCAAGGACGAAGGAATTAGCGTAAGAATATAAACCGAAAAATTCTAAAACAATGAACAACATAGATTTTCAGAAAATGGGCGGCCTCGTGCCTGCTATCATCCAAGACGCAAGCACCAAGACTGTGCTCATGCTTGGTTTTATGAACGAAGAAGCTTATCAAAAGACTCTCGAGCTTAAAAAAGTGACATTCTACTCGCGCACCAAGCAGCGCTTATGGACCAAAGGCGAAGAAAGCGGTCATTTCCTCCACCTCGTGGACATCAAGATTGATTGCGACAACGACACTCTCCTCGTGCTCGTAAATCCAGAAGGACCAACTTGCCACAAGGGCACCGACACCTGCTGGGGCGAGAAAAATGAGGCAAACCCACTTCTTTTCCTCTCTGAGCTTCAGGATTTTATTGAGAAACGTCACGAAGAAATGCCCGAAGGCTCATACACCACATCACTCTTTAAAGACGGCATCAACCGCATGGCGCAGAAAGTTGGCGAAGAAGCTCTCGAAGCTGTAATCGAAGCATGCAACGGCACCAACGAGCGATTGGTTTATGAAGGTTCAGACCTTTTCTATCACCTCATCGTGCTACTCACCTCAAAAGGTCTGCGCATAGAAGACCTTGCGCGCGAATTGCAAGAGCGCCACAATCCTGGATGGAAAAAGCATTAATCAACAGAGCCACACAAAAAACAAATGCCAATGCTGCTTAATTATAATAATGTAGAGATTCTACAAGACAGCGTTACGATTCTCACGAACATAAATCTCACTATCAACGAGGGAGATTATGTTTTCGTCACAGGCAAGGTGGGTTCCGGCAAATCCACATTGATCAGCACCATTTACGGAGAACTTATCCCGACAAAAGGCGAAGCCACTGTTTTGAAGTACGACATGAAAACGGTCAAAAACAAGCAGATATCACCTTTGCGCAAGCAATTGGGCATAGTTTTTCAAAATTTTGAGCTGCTGATTGACCGCACGGTCTATAAGAATCTGGAATTTGTCTTGAAAGCAACCGGTTGGAAAAACAAGCAGGAAATTGCCCAACGCATTTCTGAAGTATTAAGCAAGGTAGAAATGCTCGACAAAATGGACAAATACCCATACGAGCTCTCGGGCGGCGAGCAACAAAGAGTGGCCATAGCACGCGCGCTCCTCAACAAGCCCAAGCTCATTGTGGCTGACGAGCCAACCGGCAACCTCGACATGGAGAGCAGCATAACAATTGTCAATCTCCTGAACGAAATCCGCCAGGAAGGCACTGCTATTCTCATGTCAACGCACAATCTCCAGCTGATTGATTTAGTTCCAGACGCTTCTGTATATAATTGCAGCGACAAGACAATAACACCAATAAGAATCGCAGAGCCAAAACAATGCGACCAGCCTTCTGATGACTCAGAAGCTGCCGAGGCAGCACAGCCTGTTGAGCAAGAAGAAGCGCCTGTTCTGGCAGAAGCAACCGAGCAGGCAGCGACTTCACAACAAGCCGAGACTTCTGAGTGCGCAGATTCCGAAGAGGCCAATGCACCAGCGACCTCAACACAGTCTTCCGACAACATCTCTAACAACGGTTAAACAATAATAATATATGAAAGTAATGAAATTTGGCGGCACCTCAGTTGGTACGCCTCAGCGCATGCAGGACGTGGCAAAGCTCGTGCAGAAAAACGAGCAGAGCATCGTAGTGCTCTCAGCCATGTCGGGCACAACAAACACCCTTTTGGAAATCTCTGACTACTACGCCAAAGGCAATAAAGAGAGTGCGTCAGCCCTTATCGGCAAACTGCGCACCAAATATCTTGCACACGTAGAAGAACTCTATACCACCCAAGAGGTCAAAGACAAGACAATTGCATTTCTCGAGACTGTATTCTCAGACCTCCTGAGATACGGCAAAGGAGAATTCACCCCGCAAAAAGAAAAGGAAATAGTAAGCAAGGGCGAGATTATGAGCACCAACATGGTGACCAACTACTTCAACGAACAAGGAGTCAAGACCGTGCTCCTCAACGCCTTTGACTTCATGCGTATCGACGAATACAAAGAGCCAATGCTCAATCATCTGCGCGAGCACATCACTCCACTGCTCGAACAAAACTCCGACGCGCAATACTTTATCACCCAGGGATTTATCTGCCTCAACAGCGATGGAGAAGTTGACAATCTCCAGCGCGGCGGCTCAGACTACACAGCATCGCTCATCGGTGCAGCAATACGCGCCGACGTTATTGAGATATGGACTGATATCGACGGCATGCACAACAACGACCCTCGATTTGTGGAAGGCACAAAACCTGTGCATCAGCTGCATTTTGAAGAGGCAGCCGAGCTTGCATACTTCGGCGCAAAGATTCTCCACCCAACCTGCGTGCTCCCAGCCAAGGCAACCGGCGTGCCTGTAAAGCTGCTCAACACCATGGACCCAGATGCCGAAGGAACCGTAATCAACAGCCAGTTCCGCGCAAACGAAATCAAAGCTGTCGCTGCCAAAGACAACATCACAGCTATCAAAATCGTCAGCTCACGCATGCTTCTGCAGAAAGGTTTCCTGCGCAAAGTGTTTGAAATCTTCGAGACTTACAACACATCCATCGACATGGTCACCACCTCAGAAGTTGGCGTCTCTATGTCAATCGACAACACCGACTATCTGGCAAACATCGTTGCCGAACTCAAGAAATACGGCACTGTCGAGGTGGACAAGAACATGTGTATCATCTGTGTTGTGGGAGATCTCAGAGCCGAGAACATTGGTTTCGAGTCAAAGATCACCAATGCCATGCGCGAAATTCCGGTGCGCATGATTTCATACGGCGGCAGCAACCATAATATCTCGTTCCTCATCAGCGAAGATGACAAGAAAAATGCGCTCAAAGCACTGAGCCGCGAAATCTTTTAACCATAAACAACCATGAAAAACACACCATATTATATATACGACACCAAGCTGTTTCGCAAAACCATCCAAACAGCAAAAACCGAGGCGGCAACAATCGCAGATTCGCATATCCACTTTGCCATCAAGAGCAACAACAACCCTACCCTGCTCTCTATCGCAGCAGAAGAGGGGCTTGGCGCTGACTGTGTGAGCGGAGCAGAGATAGCCCACGCCATCAAGTGCGGCATTCCCGCCAACAAAATCATGTTTGCAGGTGTTGGCAAAACCGATGCCGAGATCAACCTTGCAATTGAAGCAGGCATCGAATGTTTCAATGTGGAAAGCGTTCCCGAGCTCGACGTCATCAACGAATTGGCTGCTAAGCAAAACAAGATCGCCAACGTAGCCTTTCGCATCAATCCTAATGTTGACGCCCACACTCACGCCAATATCACTACAGGTCTCGAAGAAAACAAATTTGGCATCGCTATGGACGACATGATAAGTGTCATCAAGCACGCAAAAAGCCTTAGCAACGTCAACTACCTCGGCCTGCACTTCCACATAGGCTCGCAGGTGCTCGAGTTCACATGCTTCAAAAACCTTGCTGCGCGCATCAACGAGCTGCAAGACAAACTCGAAGCTGCCGGCATCACCGACACACAATCAATCAATGTAGGCGGCGGCCTCGGAATCGACTATCAGAATCCTGACGAAAATCCAATCCCAGACTTCAAGGGATATTTCCAGGCATACCGCGACAATCTCAAACTGCGCCCAGGCCAGTCTTTGCATTTTGAACTCGGTCGCGCACTCTCGGCACAATGCGGACAGCTCATCACTCAATGCGTCTTCGTAAAACAAACCGCCCACAAGCAGTTTGCCATCGTAGATGCAGGTATGACCGACCTCATCCGCCCTGCGCTCTACGATGCATATCACAAAATCGTAAATCTCACCGGCGATGCCGAGCAGCGCCCAATCAAGACCTACGATGTGGTTGGCCCAATCTGCGAAAGCAGCGACGTTTTTGACAAAGCAATTCAACTCAGCGAAGTAAAGCGCGGCGACCTGATTGCCATAAAATCAGCCGGAGCATACGGCTATGTCATGGCATCGGCCTATAATCTGCGCACAATTCCGGCAGAATACACAGAATAATATGCCCAAAGCCACCTTTGTTTTATAAAAAAGGTGTAACTTTGCAACCGCAAAACAAAACAAAGCCGAAATAGCTCAGTTGGTAGAGCAACGCATTCGTAATGCGTAGGTCACGGGTTCGAGTCCCGTCTTCGGCTCATTACTACCCCAATGCCAGACACACAATGTCTGGCATTTTTATTTTTAACCCTCAGAATTTCCTGGACTTCGCTCGGCTCAGTGAAAATTACGTGGGGATAAGTATAATATCAATATGATCAAAAAGTCCGCATATGGGCTTTAGGGTCTTAGAGCCCTATGATGAGTGAGGGG
>JAZUHM010000136.1:0-2448 GCA_045641725.1 Bacteroidaceae bacterium
TATGCCTCGGGGTTGGTCTCGTATTCGGCGTCGGGGGCATCGGCATAGATGGTGGCCTCGTATTTGTGACCTTTGTCGAGAAAATCAAAATTGACAATCGCCGTGCGGGCATCGTCGCCAGTGATGCCGCCCACAAACCACTGGCCGGTGCCCTTGGCCTGGCGGGCCACGGTGATGTAGCGGCCGGGCTCTGCCTCGAGATAGCGCGAGTCCTGCCAGTCAACGGCCACGTCCTTGATAAACTGGAATGCGTCCATGTGCTTCATATAGCTCTCGGGCATGTCGGCGGCCATCTGCAGGGGCGACGGCATGGTGAGGTAGAGGGCCATCTGCTTGCACAGTGTGGTGCGTATGTGGCGGTTGGGGTGGTCGCCTTTGATAAACGACAGCTTGATGTCAAACACGCCCGGGGTATAGTCCATCGGACCGCCCAGAAGGCGGGTGAAGGGCAGTATGGTGGTGTGGAAGGGCGAGTTGCCGCTCGATTGCTCGTATTCGCCGCCGCGGGCAGACTCATTGCTGATGAGGTTGGGCCATGTGCGGCAGAGGCCGGTGGGGCGCACTGCCTCGTGGGCGTCGATGCAGATGTGATAGTCGGCGGCCTTCTGTATGCAGTAGAGGTAGTGGTTGTTCATCCACTGGCCGTAGTGGTGCTCGCCGCGGGGTATGATCGGGCCCACATAGCCCGACTTGACCGAGGTGTACTGATGGTCGTTCATAAACTGGTAGGCGCGGTCGAGGTGGCGTTCATAGTTGCGGGCCGACGACGATGTCTCGTGGTGCATCATGAGGCGGATGCCCTTGCTGAGCGCATAGTTTTGCATAGAATCGACGCTGAAGTCGGGGTATGGCGTAAGGAAATCAAACACGTAGTCCTTAGACTTGCGGAACCAGTCTTCCCAGCCGATGTTCCAGCCCTCTACGAGCAGTTGGTCGAAGCCGTGCTCGGCTGCAAAGTCGATGTATTTGCGTACATTCTTATTATTGGCGCTGTGGCGGCCGTGGGGCTTGACCTTGGTGTAATCTACCTCGTCGAGCTTGATGGCCGGCAGCTCGCTGGTGTAGGACCACGAGCCGTAGCCGGTGATCATTTCCCACCATACGCCCATAAACTTCACGGGCTTGATCCACGAGGGGTCCTTGATGGCGCAAGGCTCGTTGAGGTTGAGGGTCATTTTGCTGTTGAGTATGTCGCGTGCGTCGTCGCTCACGATTACCGTGCGCCAGGGGCTCTTGCACGGCGCCTGCATGTAGCCCTTGTCGCCTAAGGCGTCGGGGGTGAGATGCGATTCAAAGGTCAGCGTCTGCTCGTTGAGCTCGAGGTGCATGCAGGAGTAGTCGATGAGCGCGGCCTCGTGCAGATTGATGTAGAGACCGTCTGCCGACTTCATCTGCAGTGAGGTCTGCACCACGTTGCCCGGCGCCTTGTCGTTGACAGGTTGCCATTTCATGGCCTCATCCATAAGCGAGCTGATCTGAGAGAGCCGGCTCTCGGTATAGTTGAACTCCTGGGTGTCGTAGTCGCCCGGAATCCAGAAGGCAGTGTGGTCTCCGGCCATGGCAAACTGCGTATGTTCCTCTTTTATAACGAAATACGCCAGGTTCTTGGAGAGCGGAAATTCGTAGCGGAAGCCCAAGCCATCGTCAAACACACGGTAGCGCACTACCATGTCGCGGCCCGGCACCGGCTGATGGTAGGTGACAGCCAGTTCGTTGTAGTGGTTGCGGATATTCTGGAGCTCGCCCCACACCGGCTGCCATGTCTCGTCAAACGAAGCGGTGTCGGTCCGGGCAATCTCAAAGCCGTCCATCAGCGAGGGGCCCTTCTTTAGTTCAAGACCGAGCTTGGAGGGCTTTATGACCGCCTTGCCTTTGTAGGAAAGTTCATAAATGGGTTCGCCCTGCGCAGTGAGCGACACTTGCAGCGTCACCTGTCCGTTGGGCGACGACACTTGTTTTACCAGTTCCGCCATCATGCACAGCGGTAGCGCAAAAGCTATAAATAAGATGCCAATTCTTTTCATTATAATGTGTGTTTTTGGTTGCTAGTTCGTAGTAGCGAATTCTACCGAAATTCCCCGATGAAACCGTGTGTTTTTTGAAAATTCCAGCGTTCGTTTTCGGGCGATTATCTCACGTCGCGGCCATTGATTTCGAGGAGCTCAAAATCGAGCTGTCGCTTCTCAAGATTGGCGCTTGCCACCCTGATGCGGGCCGGGTCGCCCAGCGAGATTGTGCGGTGGCGGCGTCGGCCAGTCACGCAGAAGTCCGTTTCGTCGTAATAGTAGTAGTCGTCGGCCAGAGTGCGGAGCGGCACAGCGCCCTCGCATTTGGAATCTGCCAGTTCCACATAGATGCAGAAATCAGAGAGGCCGCTCACTTTGCCCACGAACTCCTGACCCAGCTTGTCGGACAAATATTCCACCTGCTTGTATTTGATTGAAGCGC
>JAZUHM010000137.1:0-5470 GCA_045641725.1 Bacteroidaceae bacterium
ACGCGGTCGCCACGCTTGATGCCACGGGCAATCAGGCTGTGGGCAATGCAGTTCATCTGCGCATTCATCTCGCTATAGGTCAGCTGCTGGTCAACGGCCACGAGGGCGAGATCATCAGGGTGAGCCTCCACACTGGCCTCAAGCAGCTTGTGATAGAGTTTTATAGGCACATCCACCTTCGGGCCCTCATGGAAGGAAGCAATCTCCTCCTGCTGCCCTGCATTGAGCATAGAGACCTTGCGTATCGGGGCCGAGGGGTCGGCCATCATATTGTTGAGCACATTTGCCATCGACAGCGACAAACCCTGGGCAAAGTCCTGAGAATAGAAAGCATCATTATACTGCATCTCGATGCGCAGTTGGCCGAGAGCATCTTCCTCAATGCTCACAATCATCTTAAACTTAGGGTCGGTCTCGCCTATAACACTGCGCTCAACATGCTTGCCGCCGACCATCATGCTGCCACCCACACCCACCTGATATTGGAAAAATACATCAGGGTGGAAGTCATATTCGGCCGAGAGTTCGGCAAACGGATAATTCTCGTGCTCAAGAGTCTGTTCGTATTCCTTGGCATTATCAAGAATAAACTGCTCGACCGTCTGATCCTTGAGGTGAGCCGTAAGCGCCAAGGTATTGACAAACATGCCCACGGTGTCGCTCACCAGCACATTGGAACGACCATTGCTGATAGTGGCAATGCAGACATCATTGCTGTTGGTATAGCGGGCAACAGTATAGTTGGCAGCTGCCAGGAAAAAAGCCGCCGGGGTGATGCCAAGCTGCTGGGCAAAGGCTGCAACGGCCTGCTTATCGACAGGAGTAGATGCATAGCAGAGTCTGCCCTTGTAGTCTTCTCCCCTATTGATATCGGCCTGAATGCTGCTGGCCTCGTCGATGCTCCTCATGCGCTCGGCAAAGAAAGCCTTGCAGTCGGCAAACTCCTTGCCCTCGCGAGACTTGCGTTCGTCAATCACATAATCGAGATAAGTATAGCGCTCCGGAGAAAGCGACTCTCCCTCAAGGGCACGGCAGAGTTCTGACATCATAATGCCGTTGGAACCGCCGTCACTCACAAGATGCAGAATATCCAGCAAAAGAGTGGAACCCGACACAACAGCACGATAGAGCGGGCCCCTGGCCAAGTCAAACGGGCGCACAAAACCTTTCTTAAGTGTTTCGATATCGGAGGTAGAAATAGTTATCTGCGGTTCTACAGACTCGGGAATTACCTGCACGGCCTCTTCGCCCTCGCACTCAATATGGGCGCTCAAAATCGGGTGGTTGACAATCACCTTTTTAAGAGCGGCAGCAATAGACTCAGCACTGTAGTCCGAGGGGAACTCTATGCACATCGGGATATTATACTGAATGCTGTCGGGATTGCGCATGATGTCGAGATAAACACCCTGCTGCGGATAAGAAAGGGGCGAACGCTTGGGGGCCACAGCCGTAGAATCAGAAGCAGCGGGAGCACTCGAAACGGCATCAGCCTGAGCAGGAGAAGCAAACAGATTGGCAAGAATAGCATTTTCAATGTCCATAATACAACCCGAAGCCAGATCCTTGCCCCTCATCTTGATACCATATAGCTTAAAGAGCAGAGCCGCAAGCTTCATCGAGACAAGCGAACTCATGCCATACTTGCGCAATGGGACATTGATGCCGACGCACTCCACACCAAGCAGCGAGGCAATAGTCGAGACAAGAAACTGCTCCAGCACGTTCAGTTCGCGAGGAGCCCCAGCAACATCGTCGTGCATCTCGACAACAGGGTCGGGCAAGTTCTTGCGGTCAATCTTACCGTTAGGAAGCAGCGGCATAGAGTCGAGGAGCTGATAAATCTCAGGGTGCATGTAGTCGGCCAGAGGCGAGGCCTCAATATGAGCAGCCAAATCCTGATCTGCCACAGCGGCACCCTCATTAAGGGAATAATAGAGAACAAGGCGTTTGTTGCCGCCGACCACTTTGACGGCGGCAGCCACTTGCTTGACCCCCTCGACCTGAAGAGCAGTAGATACTATCTCGCCCATCTCGATGCGGAAACCGCGCAGCTTGACCTGGCCATCGATGCGGCCAAGATACTCCAGCTGATTGTCGGCATTCCAACATACAAGGTCGCCAGTGCGATAGAGTTTTCCTCCGTCTGCAAAAGGCGAGTCAACAAAAGCCTCGGCTGTCTTCTCTGGCAAACGCCAATAGCCACGGCCTACCTGCACACCGGCGATACAAAGCTCGCCAGCAATGCCTTTGGGCAGCAGTTTGCCGTCCTTGCTCATCACAAGGCATGTCATGTTGTGCAGTGGACGGCCAATAGGTATGTTGGCAATATTTTGCCCCGGCTCGATGACATAGAGCGTCGAGTCATTGGTACACTCTGTAGGGCCATAGAGATTGATGATGCGGATGTGGTCGCTCTGTACGCCCGAGAGCTTCTCGCCACCAGCGGTGACAAAGCGCACCGGCATGTCGTAGTTATTGAGCATGAGCATCATCAGCGAAGTGGTGCAGCCAAAACCGCTTATCTTGTTGTCAACGATAAACTGGTACATCGCATCCAAGTCCTTGCGAATTTTGGACGGCATGATATGCAGCGAGCCGCCCTTGGCAAGTATAGGATAGAGGTCGCCGATGTGGGCGTCAAACGAGAATGAACGATGGCTGGCAATGCGGTCGGCAGCGGTGAGCTGCTCGGTGTCGGCAATGGAAAGGGTGAAGTTCATGAGTCCTCTCTGGTGCAGCATGGCACCCTTGGGCTTGCCTGTAGAGCCCGAGGTATAAATCATATAGGCCAACGAGTCGGGAGTGGTAAGACAGATTGGCTCGCTGGGGGCATTGAGATCAAGCTCCTCTATATATATAATATGTAGGTGGTCGGTGTTTAATCCGCCTTCGGTCTGTTTGGCTTCGAGCACCGCATGAGTGGTCACGAGCACTGTGGCTTCTGAGTTTTCTATCATATAACTCAGGCGCTCGTTGGGGTAATCCACATCAAGCGGCATATAGGCTGCGCCCGCCTTGTGGATGGCAAAGGCGGTGATGGGGAATCGCACAGTGCGGTCCATCATAACGCCCACAAACTGATTCTGCTCCACGCCGGCAGCAATCAGCTCATGAGCCAGTGCATTGGTCATCGAGTCGAGCTGAGCATAGGTGAGCAAAGTGTCTTCATCGGCCACGGCAATGGCATCGGGAGCAGTCTTGGCGTGTTGCATGATAACCTCTACCGGGGTAAGTCTTGCGTCATATTCCAGTTTATCGCCGCGACTAATGTCAAGAATGCTCTGCTCGTCTTCTGGCTGAAGAATGCTCAAATCGGCCACCAGTTGCAGGCCGACCACACCTTGCAGCACACTGTCATAACAGCGGACAAAGCGCTCAATCATTTCCTTAGAATACGACGAATGATCATAAGCCACCTTAAGCACAAAGCCATTGTCTATCTGCAGAATGTTGATAGACATAGAGAAGCCTGGATGATGTTTAAACCAAAACTCGCCCTCAAGAGTGTGGCCTTCGAGTTGTATTGATACAGAATGAAGAGAACCCTGATAAGAGAAACTGACCTGTGGCGCGAGTCCCAATTGAGAACTGGTTTCGGCAAAAGAATACAGTGTGTGCTGGCGTGCCTGCTCTATCTGAAGGGCAGTGCTCTGCATGAATTCGGCGATAGTTGTATACTTAGAAATATCCTGATACACAGGAATGGTCTTTACAAGCATGTTGAAACTATTGCGAGTGGCGCTGTCATTACGCCCATTGTGCACGGTGGCAAAGAGTGCGCGGTCTTCACGTGAAACTCTCGACAGCATATAGGCAAACGCACAGAAGAAAGGAATGTCGATAGCCACGCCGTTAGCACGGCAGAATTTTTTCATATCTAAGCGGCCAGGACTGAGCGGATGGTGTTCTGTCACCCAATTAGGGGCGTCATTGGCGCTTTTGATATCCTCTGGCAGGCTGCACAACAGCCCTCCTGCTTCAGCATACTCTTGGACATACCATTCGCGGTCGGTGGTATAGGCATCGGTGGTACGCAGGGCTTCCTCCTCCAGTGCCACGGCAAAACCGTCCTTTGTCTCAGGTAGCAGCGGGCGACCCTCATAGGCGGCAGCAATCTCCTTATTCATGAGGGCTATGGTCATGCCGTCAATCACCAGGTGATGGAGCGACGTGTAGAGCATAAGAGAGTTGTCGGCAGTACAATGGATTATCACGAACCGATAGAGAGACCCGCCAACCATGCTCATGGCTTGTGCGAGTTGTTTCTTGACTTCGTCGGTGATTGTCTCTACAGTGAGGTCTTCCACCTCTATGTGGGCATCGTCATGCCTCTCCAACAGTGGATTGCCCTCGTCATCTACCACGAGTCGGCTCTTGATATAAGGATGATTGTTCACCACGGTTATTAGCGAGTGGCGCAGTTTGTCAAGATCAATATTGGCAGGAAGTGGATAAGCTAGGTTTTGAAAATATGTTGTGCCGTCGGTGGCCGCAGATTCGGAGAGATATATTCCCAATTGGCATTGGGTAAGAGGATAAGTGCTCATAGTTAGTGACTTTTTAAGAGGGAGTGGAAATGTTGTTGAGGTTAAATTTTATTGTTATCATATTCTGATTAAAACGATAATCGTATTTCATATCTATGCCCATGCCGTTTACTATTTTCAAGCCGAGTCCCTCGCTCTCGTTCTCCAGCGGATTGAACGGCTTGCCGTCGTCGTGGATGGATATTATACTGCCGGTGGCGCGGATATCGATATACTTGGCGTGCCCATGGTCAATGATATTTTTGAGCAACTCCTCTACGCAGAGCACATAGCGGTTGGCCTCACCTTTCTCCAATCCATGCGACAGCAGAAAGGCAAGCATGCTGTTCTGGCTCTCTGCCATGGCCTCGATATTGGTAGGGATAGTTACGTCATACACCTCGCGAGCATCTCCCCTCGGAATAAGGAAGATGGGCGACAGCGACTTGTTTTTGCTGCGCAGTACGATGGCGTAAATCAATATGACAACAGCCACCACCACCTGACCCAGGAAGAAGCCTATCCAACCGCCTTGCAGCAACCAGAAGCCAACCATTGGCAACAGGGTCTGGCCAATAGAGAGGATTAATGCAAGATTCTTATGCTCGTAGAACTGGTAGGCCGGCATAAGGTTGTATAGCATAGCCTGCATCACTATGTGCAGCGAGAAAAGCGGCAAGGCCTGCTTAATCACCGACAGCGAGGCCGCATCGCTGGCGCCAAGGATGCCACCTATCTGGGCAGGGAACACCACAATGAGCAAGGCATAGACCACCAGGCAGATCGTCTGAAACACATAGGCCCGCTGCATGAGAAACAACATGCCGCGATCGTCGCGCAAGCCCAGCAATATAGAGCCCACAGGCTGAATGGTGCGCAGCGTGCCAGTGAGGATAATCATTGAGAAAGCAAACAACTGCATACATACCGCCAAGGCCACC
>JAZUHM010000138.1:0-1697 GCA_045641725.1 Bacteroidaceae bacterium
TATGATGCGCAAATCCATAGAAGAAGCACACCACCACCAGTATAAGCGTGTCTGCCACCATCACAGTCTTGTAGCCAACGCGGTCAATAAGCTTGCCCACCCATGGCGACAGGATAAAACAGGCTATTGCCGACACGGCAAACAGCAGACTAATAATGCCGGCATCGGCTCCGTAGAAGAGAATCAGCACATAGGGGCCAAAAGTAAAAAACACCTGCTTGCGGGCGCCGTAAAAGACTTCCAGCATATAATATTTGGTGAATTTCTTGCGAAAATAGAAGCGATTGGTTTTCTTGGCCTTGCTATTGCCGTGAAGGCGAAACGACACCGCCATCGCTATCACCATAAACAGCGCGGCTACCATAAAGACCGGCTGAAACATCTGCGCCGACGACACCAAGGCAAACACGCCTATCACTGCCACAAAGCCAATAAGGTTGCCAATCTGCATCATCGAATTCTGATAGCCCAATGCCAGACCGCCATGTCCCTGCTCCGAATATTCCAGTGTGAGGGTGTTGCGCATGCCAATCTGTATATGCTCACCGGTAGAATAGATAAAGATTGCAGTGATAATCAGCACCTTGCTCGGATCAATGAGCGACTGCATAACCATGCCCGCCGCCATCAGAATCATCGACATCTTAAACATCCTCTCGGCTGAAGAACGATAAAACAAGGCCAATATCAGCACCAGAAGCAAGCCCGGTATCTCGCGGAAAAACTCCATGATACCGCGGTCAAGCTCATTCATGTGAGCCATCTCGGCCACATAATTGTCGAGGATGCCCTTGTGAAGTCCGCTGCCGATTGCACAAAGCAATAGCGAGATAAACAGGGCCTTGTAGCGCGTGCCTTCCTTAAATACAGTAGTCAGTGTCATTTCTTGATGTTCAATTATCTGGCAGTGCAACCTCCAGTTGAAGATGCACAAGCGTCATGGTATTATATTTGCTCACCTCTCAGTGGCCGAGTGCCTTAGCACTGCGCCAGACGACTCAGAAGTTCCACTGTCACGCGCCAGATATTGTCGGCAGTGTCAAGGTTTACTCGCTCTGACGTGCTGTGGGGCTCAATAATCATCGGGCCGATTGAGGCCATCTCGATGCCTGGGTATTTCTCAACGTAATATGCTGCCTCAAGCACAAAATGCATAGCCACTTTCTTGGGCTCAAAACCCAGCACGTCGTTGAATGTCTTGCATGTAAGGGCAAGCAGAGGGGAATCCTCGCGTTCCATCCATGCGCCAGTGTCCATCAGCATCTCCACATCAGTGGCATTGTGGCCGCTCATAATCGTTCTGATGCGACTGGCCAATGCGTGCATCTCGTCGTTGTCGAAACTACGGGTGTGGCACGAAATCGTTATTTCATCTGCGGCCATCTTGAGCACGCCGATATTATTGCTGGTCATCACAGTGCCGGGCATATCCTCACGCATGGCCATCACTCCGAAGGGCAAGTCATATACACAGCCCAATATGGCCGGCGCATTCATCACATAGGTCTTGCAGGCATCGGCGTCCTCAATCCTCATGCTCACTGCGGCATCGGTTTCGGCATATTTGCGCTGAATATCGGCATTCCACTGCGCAACCATTGCCTTGACGCTGCCTAATTCTGCTGTCTTGACTGCCAGCACCACCTCAGCGCACGAAGCTATTGAGGCATTGGCCATGCCGCCGCTCATTGCACAAA
>JAZUHM010000139.1:0-3068 GCA_045641725.1 Bacteroidaceae bacterium
GATCGCGCCCACCGTGCCGCTGGTAAAGTCAATGCCCTCGCCCAAAGCAAGGCAGTTAGAAATTGTCACTCCAGAATTATTGTTATATCCCACGATACCACCAGAATAGCTTGAGGTCTTGGCAATATGGCCGTCAAACAAGCAGTTGGTAATCTTGGTGCCTGAGACTGGTGGGAATGCAATAATACCGCCAGCCACAAACGATGGAGCAGAAGCAGTGCCACTATAGCGGCAGCGGTTGATAGTCAATGCGCCCGCAATACGTCCAACAATACCGGCAGCACGCTGTGCATTCACGTTAGCCACACTCACATCTACCTTGCTCCAGATATCTTCCACCACACAAGCCTTACTGGCAAATGCTATCACGCCGGCAGCCATGCACTGGTCGGTTGTTGTGGTATTTGTACAGGTTGAAGTTCCTTCGATAGTGAAATTATTGATTTTGCCGGTGCCGCTGTAGAAACCGATAAAGCCGGCCATCTGCGGATGGGTGACGTTAAGTCCTGTTATTTTGTGACCCTGGCCATCAAAGTTGCCGGCAAAGGGAGTCGTTGGCGTGTGGACCTCTTTCAGAATAGTTCCCAGACCCATTGGAGTCCACTCTCTGTTCTCAAGATCGACATCTGCGGTAAGTTTGGCATTATAATTTGCGTTGCCCGCATTTACTTGCTGGGCAAACCAAAACAGATTGCCGCCGCTGGCAATCTCATAATATCCGCCCGCATTCAACGCGGCTGCCTCATACGGCTCTTCGCATGTGCTCAACGAGCAAAAACCATTGGTATAGTTGTGCGTATGGGTGGCATTGCCGCAAAATGTGCACTCGTCTTGGGTATGAGTGCACTCAAATCCGCTGGTTGTTGGCACTGGATAAGCCTGGCCGGCAGCGAAGTCCTGTGTCCAGTTGCTCTGGGAGTTTTTGATTGGATAAAAGCCTGTGACGTCTTTATCCATCTGCGCCACATTGGCCAGGACTGTACCATTGGCCAGTTCTTCGGTGCTCACGAGCACAGCCGCAGTAGTCAATGCCGTTCCAGAGCCCAATGCCTTGGTGCCGGTATAGCAGTTGTTGGTTGCAGTTATCGTGGCGGTGGTACGACTAACCAGAGCGCCAACGTTGGCAGAGCCTGTAAAATCGATTCCTTCGCCAAATGCAAGACAGTTTGACAGTGTCAGCGTTTTGTTGTTATAGCCAATTATGCCGCCGGCATAACCTGAGGTTGTCTTGGCAATTGTTCCGTCAAACAAACAGTTGGTCACCTTTACCGCGGTGCCTGCCGGATATGCAATAATGCCACCTGCCACAAAATCTGTAGCAGAAGCAGTGCCGCTAAATCGGCACCTGTTGATTGTGACAGCAGCATTGGCGCGGCCAATCACACCTGCCGCACGCTGGCTGCCAGCAACAACGCTCACATTTACCTTGCTCCAAATATCCTGAATAGTGCACACTTTATTGGCAAATGCTACCACACCCGCTGCCAGACACTGGTTGCTTGTAGTGGTATTGGTGCAGACTGAATTGCCTTCAATGGTAAAGTCCTTGATGAAACCTGTGCCGGTATAGAAGCCTATAAATCCGGCAAGCTGGGGATGAGCGACATTAAGGCCCGATATTGTGTGGCCTTGTCCGTCGAAATTGCCAGCAAATGGCTTTGTGGCTGTATAGGTCTCGCCGCTTACTGTGCCCAGACCTATCGGTGTCCATTCGGCATTGGCAAGATTGATATCTGCCACCAGCTTGGCATTGATGGTAGAATAGCCCTGATTTACCTGGTCGGCAAACCAAAACAGATTGCTGGCTGTGGATATCTCGTAATAGCCATCTACCAAATCGGGCGCACTGAGAGAGGTGCCGCTCTTGTCTTTTGCAATAATCACACTGGGCACAGTTCGCTCAGAAGCGTCGCTCGGGGTATTTATCACACCCTTGCCCAATGCCCACAGGGCCGAAGAACCGCCGCCGTCGAGGTTGATGGCATCGGTCAGACCCAGCCAATTGGCCAGTTGCTGCATGTCGGTCACGGTTACGCCGGTAGCATTGGTCTTGCGGCCATCTACCACTACCATATATACGGTTCTGTCTGCGGTAACGCCAATCATCGAGCGCGGATTGACGCCGTCAAAACTTGCATTGACACTGGGAATTGTCTGATTCTGGCCACCCAATACCAACAGGGGGCCTGATGCTATGAACGAAGCATATTTCTGCTGCAAATCGGCATACAGATCGGGATTGAAACTCTCAAAACCGATGGTGCCGTCTGCCTTGAATCCTATCACACCAGTGCTGCGCGAGGCCTCCTTGCTGGTGGTGA
This sequence comes from Bacteroidaceae bacterium, assembly GCA_045641725.1. Taxonomy (GTDB): domain Bacteria; phylum Bacteroidota; class Bacteroidia; order Bacteroidales; family Bacteroidaceae; genus UBA6382. Next base: position 2,322 of record JAZUHM010000139.1, read on the forward strand.
TCATCTGGTCCTTATACCACATTGGCACTGTGGTGTAGAGATAGGTCGCAGATGTGGAAGTGTTGTCAAAATAACTGCCATTGATGGCCACTGTGGCCAGATTAGCACTGGCCGCGCCACTGGTGGTAGTTGCCTTGGCGGTTCCTTCGTTGTAAACTAAACTTGTGCTGAGATTTCCCTCGGCGTACTTCACAATCGAAATCACCTGAGGGCCTCCAAACAAGTCGGTGAATGTGGCTTTGCCGCTCTGCGCGCCATCATTGCCCACGTTTGCCCATTGCCAATCGGCAGCACTGAAAGTCTGCTGATCGTCTGCAAATGCATATTGCGCACACAAAATGCTCACAAACAGCATCAAAATACTTTTGATCTTAAATTTCTTCATATTTTACATTGTTAAGAATTATCATTGCAAAGATAACAGAAAATATTACAATTCCATAAAATTTTCCCCATAAAAATGCATTCTTCCCCCATTTATGCGATTTTGCAGAATAAATATAGCAAAAAATCGTGTCTGGGAAATTACAATGATTGCGCTCAGAAAAATGTTTTGCGCGCCCTCATTTTTGCAAACTTCGAGATAAATTCTGTTCACAGCGCTGCGAACAATCGTTCACAGCGCTATGAACAATTGTTCACAGCGCTGTGAACGTTCGTTCACAGCGCTGTGAACTAAAATTAGCGCGCACTTTGTTTTTGCGAGCGCGCAATAAGAGCAGATAAAAGGGCCATCCATCTACCGCG
>JAZUHM010000140.1:0-3364 GCA_045641725.1 Bacteroidaceae bacterium
TACAGCTCAAGCTCAGAACATTGAAGCACTGCTCGATACCCTCGACTATACGGTTGCACATGCCGACCAATATGCCGCGCAGAAAGAGGCTCGCATCCTCTCGCTGCGCCGACAACTCGCGCAAAAGCAGCAGCCTGCCGACCGCTATGCCCTACAGTCGCTACTCTACGACGAATACTACGTCTTCAACGCCGACTCCGCTTTAACGCTCTGCGATAGGCAGTTGACCATTGCTCAGCAGATGAAGAACGACGATTGGAAGGCAGAATGGCACATCAAGCGCTCCTTCGTCCTCGCCGCAACAGGCCTCCTGGAAGATGCCGACAAGGAACTCGCCCCAGTCGAAGGCCGCGCCCACACGCTGCCCCTCACCATCCGCACCGAATACTACCGCCAGAAAATCTACATCTACAGCCACATGCAGCAGTATGTCGGCAACACTGCCGACAGCAAGTATATAAACGGGCAGGCTGACGTAAAACAGCAGCTCTACAACGACAGCATCCTGCTCATCGTGCCGAAAACTGACCCTCTCTACCTTTGGCAAATGGCTTGGGGCCCCGACTACAAAAAGGCAAAAGCCCAGCTTGAGCGCTTGCTCGAAAATGGATCGTTCGAGAACCGCTTTGATGCCATGAACGCCTACTCCCTTGCGCACATCTACGACATTGAAGGCAATCAAGACGGACGCATCATCGCTCTGATAAAGAGCGCTATCGCCGACGTGCGCTGCAGCAACCACGACATAGCGTCGCTCGAAGAACTTGCACAGATTCTCTACGAAAGCGGCGACCTGGAGCGTGCCTATCACTACATCATCCACTGTATGCGGAACGACCAGGAGTACCACAACCGCGTGCGTATGGTGAGTACCAGCCAGATTTTCTCCGAAATTCAGCAGGCGAGCTTCGAGGTCCAGCACCAGCAGCGCCGCTGGCTCATCATTGGCCTCATTCTCCTCTTTATCCTCGCCGCGGCTCTCGTCATTGTCATCATACAGCTTGATGTGCGCATCCACCGCAGCCGCAAGGGCAAAGAGGAACTCGCCAAAGCCAACCACCAGCAGGAACTCGCCAACGAAGAACTGCAGCGCGTCAACAGTCAGCTGCAGGAGATGGTCCAAAAGTTTGACAAAGCCAATAGCGACCTCTCCGCCGTCAACCAACGCCTGTCGGAAGCCAACGACGAACTGCGCGAGTCAAACTACGTGAAGGAAGAAACCGTCGGCATGGCCTTTACACTCTGCAGCAGCTACATCTCTCTCATGGAGGAACAACGCAAAACCCTCGCCCGTCTCTACAAGACTAACCAGACGGACCTCCTGCGCAAACACTTAGAGACCTCGCAGTCCTCGGCCCACGTCAAGGAGTTCTTCCACCACTTTGACCAGATGTTCCTCAACATCTTCCCGAACTTCATCAATGACTTCAACGGTCTGCTCCGTCCTGACGAACACATTCAGCCCAAAGAGAGCGACGCTCTCAACACTGAGTTGCGCATCTATGCCCTTGTCCGACTCGGCATCAACGACTCGGTGAAAATAGCCGACTTCCTCCACTGCTCGCCCCAGACGGTCTATAATCATCGTCTCCGCGTGCGTAACAAGAGCGACATCCCCAACAGCGACTTCGCCGCCACGGTGCAGAAACTCGGCAAGGCCAGCTACTAACCCGCAGTTACAAGCTCTCAAAGCATCTACTTTTTTGAGCACTATAAAAATGCTATCTTACTCATCCTGCGTAAGATAGCTTTTTTTGTGTTTACTTTTTTCGCAAATCCAGGGAACAACCATCACGAGACCCACTGAGCGCGCCCAAGACGATTCCAAGCAAAGCATTATGAAGCGCAAATCTGCAGCGAAAACATAGCCGTTGAGAGCGTATTGTGAACAATAAAAATTATCGCAGAGATAATTTAAACTAGTGCAGAGATAATTTAAATTAGTGCAGAGATAATTTTCACCGCGTTTTTACAGCCTATTCGGTTTGCTCAAACACATTGCCCACCCACCACAAACAGCCCACACATCCTGTGGCCAAGCCTGTTTCTCTCCACATTTATGCAACCTATTCCTTTGAATTTCGGTCCAACATTCTTGAATATTTCATGCAATATCATACATAATTACCAAATTTTCAGACTTTTCCAGCTTTACTAAAGTTTACTTTTTTTCAACATCATGGCAAGTCTATCTTACTGATACTGTGAAGAGTAGCATTTTTAATAGTTTACCTATTATTTTTACCCAATATTGTGTAGGCTAAAATATTACCTTACCTTTGCACCGAACTTAAGAACAAATAGTCGGCTTAGGACTGTCGCCGTAAATTAAAAGTAAAAAGAAGATTGTAGTGGCAATCACTTATTTAGTTCATACGCGTTTATCATATTTGGGAAATTAAGGTATTAGTACGGCGGCAGTCCAAGCACGACGATCAGAAAGAACGAAAAGTGAGAGTGACTCAGGGCAACCCCCGACAGTAGGCTCTCACATTTTCATTACTCCGTGAAACCACACAATAAACTCCAAAATATACACTTTTATGAAGAAAACACAGTACATACAGATCAATCGCAAGATGGCGATGCTCGGTCTGTCCCTGGCGTTCTCCGCAACGGCAATGGCCCAGTCGGTAGTCGTCAAGGGTAATGTGGTGGACGAGAATGGCGATCCTCTCGTGGGCGCCAGCGTCCGCGTGAAGGGAACCAACACCGGTGCTACCACCGATGCCAACGGTAACTTCACCCTCAACACCAAGCAGGGTGCCTCCCTGCAAGTAAGCTACATCGGATACAACACTCAGACCGTTAGCGTAAGCGGCCAGAGCGTATCCATCAACCTCGTACCCAACGACGACATGCTCGATGAAGTAGTTGTCGTTGGTTATGGTGTTCAGAAGAAGAGCGTCGTTACCGCCGCCATCGCGAAGGTGAGCGCCGACGACCTCGAAGGCAAGGCTCCCGTGCGTATGGATAACGCGCTGAAGGGTCTCGCAGCCGGTGTGAACGTGACCAGCGCATCTGGTCAGCCCGGTGCTGCTCCCAAGGTGCTCATCCGCGGTGTCGGTACCATCAACAACTCCGACCCTCTCTACATCGTAGACGGTATGCCCATCAGCGGCGGTCTTGACTACCTCAACCCCAACGATATCGAGTCTATCGAAGTCCTCAAGGACGCTGCATCCGGTGCCATCTACGGTGCCCGCGCTGCAAACGGTGTAATCCTCGTTACCACCAAGAAGGGTAAGAAGGGTAAGGCTACCGTCAGCTACAACTTCTCTCAGGGTTGGCAGACCGCTTGGAAGCATCGTGACGTACTCAATGCTTCTGAGTATATGGTTATGCGTAATGAGGGTCTCGTAAA
>JAZUHM010000141.1:0-4957 GCA_045641725.1 Bacteroidaceae bacterium
TGCAAAAATAGCGAAACAAAAGTTCTTTTTTGAAGAACTTGTAGCAATAAATGAAATGCAATACCTTTGCACCCACAAAACAAAACGCGACCGCTTACACCATCTAAAAACATAGGTCAGGTCGCAATAAATTATGAATGCAACGCCAGCCTAAACCTGTCCTAGACTGTCGTGAAGAAAATAGAGGACAGATAATTAAATGTAATAAAACTATGATTACGGCATCTAATCAGAGTGTAAAGAATGGCCTTAAGAACTTAGGCTGGGTAAAGAACCTTTCAACCTGTAAGGAGGAGCTAAAAGAGCAGCTCCCAGACGACGAGACTATCACTTGTGAAGAGATTAACGAAGCGGCAGAAAAGCCAATTTATCTCAACAAGCACGGATATTCACAAGACAAGGACGGAATGCCCGTAACAAAAGAAAAAGCTCGCTATGTATGTTTCTGTACAGGACGTAAGGGTAAAGACGGTCAAGAGATTTATGGTCTCTTTGAAAAGAACACCAAGTACGACCAGTTCCAAGGAGTGCAGTGGGTAACAATGAAAGGAATCCGTGCAAAAAGTCGTCGAAGCAAATTGTTCAATATGGGCAAGCTTCATTTTGAGAAACTTGATGAAGGCCTGGCCTTTCTCAATGAATTGGCTATGACAACCATTCCAGAACCGTGGTCATTCAGAAATCGTCCAGAGCAAGTTATTAACCATCCAATCCTGAAGTCATACGTAGAGAACATCTTCGAAAGACTGCTTCACGAGAAGGCAGATGGAGCAGAGAACAAGATTCTCTACAGTCGAGATGGCAAACGCATTCTGTTCGACTCAAACCTTCTTGACAAGTACTCTCATGAGATTCTTATCTCGGCGGAGGTTTGCAATTTTGAGGATGGTGCAACTGAACTTATGAACCCAGTCCTTGTTCGCAACAGCGGTGCTCTCATAAAAAAAGGGTTCGACAAGAATGCCTCTCCAGAACCGCCAAAGTTCTTTGAGAAAGTTGAAGAAGTCATATTCCAGCCAGACTGGTATATTGATCAAGACTTTGAGAAATTCGAGCATATCATAGATGAGCGACGTGAGCGTTTTCCTGAAGATATGCGTCATGAGAAGTCAGATGCACTGGCTCGCAAGCTAGATGCTGCTATCAAGTTTGCAGTAACAATTGCTCGTCGTAATTATAAGTTCATCGTGCCGATGTATCGTCCACAAACGAACAAAATCCAGTTGCTGATGCCTATCTACCTAAAAGGCACATACAACTCAAAACCAGACTTTGCTTTAATTCTCACTCCTGATAAGGATAACGAAATGTACACTCCCGAGACCATTCTACCCCTGGATGCTGTCTATCAGAATGCTCGCTTGATAGCTAAGCCAGACGAGGCCTGGTTGAACCCAGACACTATATTATAAATATGGCGTTTATAATATTCAATGTGAAAGGTAAGTTATTAACCTTTCACATTGAATACATACATCGTATAATACAAAAATGACCTTCAAAAGCCAACTAACCATGAACTCATCACTCGCATTCGTTGCCGCAAAGGCACTCCCAGCCCTCTCGGGCAGTTCTCTCACTTACAATGCAGAGAAAAACGTGTATCTCACCCTCGGTCGCACCAGCCTTGCTGGCAACACTTACTTCAGGGCCGTTCGCGTGTCAAAACGCCTGGCTGTGTATTACCATATCGGCCAAGGCTATGCCCACACCTTCCTCAACGGCATCACTATGTTTTGCTGGGACGGACAAAAGGCAAAAATCATTGCCCAGAAATTCTGGGGAGGCAGCAATTGGAGACGATTCTCTGAGCAGTTTGCCAAGGAGCAAAGCATCATTATGCTGAAAGACTTTCTCGCCGGCCAGGCCAAAGCTCTCGGCACCGACGTGAGCGAGCAGCGGATGCTCTCATTCTCACGAGAGATGATTGATGAAACCTATCAAAAGCAGATTGCATAGTGCAACTGCGCAAATATTATTAAGTGTAATAATCATTAAAACACACAACAATATGGCAACACTTAGCAAAGCAATCAGTAAGAATCTGTTTGATAGTATCCTACCAACCTTTGGTAACCCGAGAGCTCACGTACCGGCATGGGATAATGGTCAAAAGATGTTTATATGCAATGAATACGAAAGTGCCAACGGCAATCGCTATTACAGTGGCATCCGCTTCTGCGACAGAGTGGTAATTGTGGAAAAGGTGGGACTCTTCCACAATTGGACATACATCGACAGCATTGAGCTCTATGCCTTCAACGGCAAAAAAATCAAACTCATCCAGAAGCGCGACTATGACAAGGTACACAGAAAAGAGGAGTTTGTCAGAAACGAATCCATTGGCATGGTCAAAGACTACCTCTCTGCTATCATGAAGGCACAACGTACTTCTATAGCAGCAGAAGAAATTGAGGCCCAGGCAAAAGAACTCATCGACAGTTGCTACAAAAGCTTTCTTGACAGCGATTTCAACACACGTCTCACCGAAATACTCCCAGCAATTAAACAATAACAACTATGGAGAAGATACAAATCGACCCACAAAACCATGAGCAGCAGCTTGCTTATGAACTTATTGCCAACACCAACAGCAGTTTCTTCCTCACAGGCCGCGCAGGAACTGGCAAGACTACCTTTTTGCGCAATGTGCAGAAGATTGTCAACAAGGAGTTTATTACTCTGGCCCCAACAGGAGTGGCCGCCATCTTGGCAGAGGGCGACACAATACACTCATTCTTTGGTTTGCCATTGGAGGTGTGTGGCCCTGACACTCATGGCAAAATGAATGAACAGCGCATATTGACACTTATTCATGCTGACACCATAATCATCGACGAGGTATCGATGGTGAGATGCGATATAGTCGATGCCATTGACAATACTCTGCGCAGGACTCTTCGCAACAACCAGCCTTTTGGCGGCAAGCAGATTGTGTTTGTGGGCGATATGTTTCAGTTGCCACCGGTAGTGCAACATGGACCAGAGCGTGATTATCTGCAGGAATTATATCGCACCAACAGCTTCTACTTCTACAAAGCATTTGCTGTTCAGCGAATACGTCTTCCAAAAATTGAGTTCAGAAAGGTGTATCGCCAGGACGATGATCAGGATTTTCTGCATATTCTTGAGAATGTCCGCATGAACAAAGTGACTCCAGAGAATATCATGCGCCTTAATCAGCGAATTGCCAAGCCACGGCCAGAGGACGGCATGGTCATCACTCTTGCGTCTGTCAACGAGACTGCAACCAAGATTAACAAAGAGCGTCTGGCAGAGATTCAATCAGAGGAGTTTGTCTATGAAGGAGATATTGAAGGTAAGTTTGAGGAGAAAAAACTACCAGTCGATTTGAATCTTCATCTGAAGGTGGGCGCCCAGGTGATGTTTACTCGCAACGATCCGCATAAACGTTGGGCCAATGGTACCCTCGCCAAAGTATGCAAGCTCACAAAGGACGAAATCCATGTGACACTAGATGATGGTGAGTCCTATATGGTACCATGTGCATCGTGGGACTCTGTGAAATACGAGTATGACCGCGACTCGCGCAAACTCAAGAAGGATGTTATCGGCACTTTTACCCAGTTTCCACTCAAGTTGGCATGGGCTATCACCATACACAAGAGTCAGGGCATGACATTCGACAAATTGTCATTTGACCTCAGTCGTGGCCTCTTTGCTGCTGGCCAGCTCTATGTTGCTTTGAGCCGCGTGCGCTCATTGGAAGGTCTGTATCTTTCAAAAGCCGTTGCTCCTCAATATGCCCACACAGATCAGGAGATTATTGATTATGCAAGCAGCTATAACGACGAACGCATTATCAACAGTGAGATTGAAAGCGGAAAGGCTGTGTATGGCGCACTGTGCAGCAATGACTACGACGAGGCCGCCAAGCAATACCTCTCACTCGTGTGGGACAAAGCCCAATCCGGCGATCTGAGAGAAGCCATGCAGCAGGCAAAGCGTTTTCTTGACACTGTGGTATGCGACGACAGTCTTGTCGGCAGCATTACAAGCGTGCCAGAGAAATTGTTCTCGCAGACTCATTGGGCCCCAGAATTTCTTGTGGCTATGCTGAGTCTGTACGCAGGAGAATATGAGCAGTCGCTCTTATATATAAATAAGGTACTCGACAAGCATCATTGTACCGAGGCCTTGTATATAAAAGCGCGGGCATTGACTATGCTTGAGCGCTACAAAGAAGCCGACGAGGTATATGAACAGATCGGAGAATATTTTGAGATCTCGACTCCAGATGCCAAGGTTCTCTACACGATTGCCATGCTCAACGAGCTTCACACAAGTGATCCAGGCCTTGATTTTATGCGCAAACTTGTGGAAGTCAGGCCAAAATATGACAAAGGCATCCACGCAATGCGCATGCTTATGAAGCGTAAAGGCAAAGTGCTGGATTCACCAACAGAGAGTGAACTTGTTGAGGCTTTTAACTCCGATATGTCTGAGCAGGAATTTGATTCAATACTCAAGGAGTGTCGCTCGGAGGCACCTCGGTCTGTCGCTCATCTGGTGCAGAGAATCCGAAAACAGACATTTGATGAAAAACTGGCTCTTGATCTTGAGTAATGCACATGTTGTTTTGGCTCAGTGGAAAAATACTGGGGGTCGTCTGAAATAATTTAATCAAAACATGAGATCAAAAAGGTTGTCACAGACTTGCGCATTTCGGCTACTGCTGTGGGCGGGGCTGCCTTTATAACAGTAAACTCTTAACAGCCAGCCCCGCCCGCAGCAGTTGTGGTGCAAAGCACCACCGCAAGTCTGCACCAAAAGAAAAAGTGGCTACGTCAAGAAAAAGGTCTTCGACATCAAAAAATGTCTCAACCGAAAAATGGTGCTTTTCGTAGCTTGGCGCGTCCCGCGCCGAGCACCAATTCTGGCAGAACTGTCGCTCGAAGCACTGCGGTCGGGGCTCGCCGGGGGGAGCCACGAAGTC
>JAZUHM010000142.1:0-2153 GCA_045641725.1 Bacteroidaceae bacterium
TCGCTACGGCAAACTCTCAAACCGCAATCTCACCGACGTCATCAACCACAGCCGCACCCTCGACGGCCAGGACGAAAAGCGCAACCAAGTGGATTTCGCCCTCTGGAAGAAAGCACAGCCACAGCACATCATGCGCTGGCCATCGCCTTGGAGCGACGGATTCCCAGGCTGGCACTGCGAGTGCACCGCCATGGGCCGCAAATACCTCGGCGAGCACTTCGACATCCACGGCGGCGGCATGGACCTCGTATTTCCACACCACGAGTGCGAGATTGCCCAGGCAGTGGCATCTCAGGGCAGCGACATGGTAAAATACTGGATGCACAACAACATGATCACCATCGCAGGCAAGAAGATGGGCAAATCGTACAACAACTTCATCACCCTGCAGCAGTTCTTCGACGGTTCCCACGAACTCCTCGAAGAAGCCTACAGCCCAATGACCATCCGATTCTTCATCCTGCAGGCACACTACCGCTCAACCGTCGATTTCTCCAACGAAGCCCTCCAGGCCAGCCGCAAGGGCATGGAGCGCCTCTTTGACGGCATCGCACAGCTCGACCGCCTCACCCCACAGGCCGACGGCACCATCACCACAGAATATGCCGAACAAGTGCGCCAGAAGTGCTACGACGCCATCAACGACGACCTCAACTCGCCAATCGTCATCTCGCACCTCTTCGACGCATGCCGCACCATCAATCAGATAGCCGACCACCAGCAGACCATCACCCCAGAGGCACTCGAAGCACTGAAAGACGTGTTCCACACCTTCACCTGCGACATACTCGGCCTCAAGTCAGAAGCCAACGGCAGCAACCAGCGCGAAGAGGCATACTCAGCCGTAGTTGACCTCCTCCTGGAAACCCGCGCCAAGGCCAAGGCCAACAAAGACTGGGCCACCAGCGACCTCATCCGCGACCGCCTGGCCGCCCTCGGCTTTGAAGTAAAAGACACCAAGGACGGAGCCACCTGGAAACTCAACAAATAATCCACGCGCCCCACACACCCTAAGCACCGCCCCCACACCAGACAGCGCGCCACACAACGCACTGCCCCCAATCCCCGCAATCGCACACACGCCGATTGCGGGGATTTATATTACCCCGCCGCCAAAAGCAACAAGTTCAAGTATTCCCTACCTTATTTATATATATAAGGCACCTATGCCCGCAAAATGCGCCGGGAGAGAATTTTTCTGCGCACAAAAAAAGACGCGATTCGAGATAAATTCCGTTCACAGCGCTGTGAACGTTTGTTCACAGCAGTGTGAACGATTGTTCACAGCGCTATGAACGTTCGTTCACAGCGCTGTGAACAAAAATTATTGCGCACTTAGTTTTTCCAAGCGCGCAATACAACAAAATCAAAACGAATCTAAACGAAATAAAAACAGCCCCATAAACACCACCCCCAATCAACCCACATCACAGGCCACCATCTCGCGACACTATATAGCCTCATTAGATTTCTCAAACACACAATCGCCAAAAAGCACCAAATATAACTTACAGAATACTTAATCACACACAATTTTTAGCACATTTTCATACTAATTAAAAATATTTTACTATTTTTGCAAACGGTTTCCTTAGTCGCTTCAACCTGAAAAGTGTACCACCCCAGTGATACAACCCAACAGTAAAAGTTCGACTGAAGTCCACGCCGAGCTGCAGCACGCGATGACACAGCCATCAAATGCAAAGCGGGTTTTGGGCGGGAAATCATGACATATTAAAAAGGCGTTTACTTGGCGCTTTGTTCTTGACGAACTGAAACTTCGCAACTTCCAGGGAATAGTCATGAGCATTGCAACGGTAGATGCCCAGGGTGTGTTTATTACACGAATCACATACCCAAGCTATAGAGTTATTGCATTCCAAACGACTGCATTTAAACTATAGATGTATGTGATAATGTATAATCATACGGCGTGGGCTCTGGGTACTCAAAATTAGGCTAAAATCAGTTGTTAGAGAATTAGAGTTTCGTTTGTGTAAACATCTGAAAATAAGGCAAGAATCGGCAAAAACAGAATCTTAAACTATCTTAATGAGAGAGCGATTAGTTTAGGATATAGGGGAACATTCTCGGGAATAGTTTTTATCTTTGCGGCGAAAATTTTAAGCGCAAGATAAAAATGAAAATTACAA
>JAZUHM010000143.1:0-3114 GCA_045641725.1 Bacteroidaceae bacterium
CTCGGTATTTACCGCCAGCGTGGGCCTCAATGGCGTGGGCCTCAAGGCTGTCAACGCCCTGAGCCGCAAATTCATAGCACGCTCGCATCGCGACGGCCAATACCACGAGGCCACCTTTGAATACGGCAAACTGATAGACGACCACTATGGCGAGACCGAAGAGGACAATGGCACCTATATCTATTTTGAACCAGACCCGCAGCAGTTCAAGAACTTCCGCTTCCGCGAGGAGTATGTGGAGTTTATGCTTCGCAACTACACATATCTCAACACAGGTCTGTCTATTTATTACAACAACCGCCGCATCGTCAGCCGCAACGGTCTGGAGGATCTGCTCAACGACAACATGACATCCACCGCCCTCTACGACATTATCCACTTGCGCGGCGAGGGCATCGACATAGCCTTTACCCACGCCAGCCAAAACGGCGAGGAATATTATTCATACGTCAACGGCCAGCACACAACCCAGGGCGGCACACACCAAAGCGCTTTCAAAGAGCACATCGCCAAGACCATCAAAGAGCACTTGGGCAAAAACTATGAGCCCAACGATATCCGCAACGGTCTGGTGGCCGCCATCGCCATCCGCGTGATTGAGCCAACCTTTGAGAGCCAGACCAAGATCAAGCTCGGCTCGCTCACCATGGCTCCCGAAAAAGACAGCAAGGGCAACCCGTTCCCGCTGTCGGGTGTAAGCGTGAATAAGTTTGTGGGCGATTTTATCAAGAAAAACGTTGACAACTACCTACACATCCACCCCGAGGCCGCCGAGGAAATCCTCAAGAAAGTGCAAGAGTCTGAGCGCGACCGCAAAGCCATGGCCGGCGTTGTGTCAAAGGCTGCAAGAGAACGCGCCAAGAAGATAAATATCAACAATCCCAAGCTGCGCGACTGCATTGTGCACTACAACGACCCAGCGCCAAAGCAAAAGAAAAACGCAGAGAATCCCGACAACGACCCACGTCTCGACACCTCAATCTTCATCACTGAGGGTTTGTCGGCCAGCGGTTCTATCACCAAATGCCGCGACGCCCAGACACAGGCCGTGTTCAGTCTGCGAGGCAAGCCCTACAACAGCTATGGCGAGACCAAGGAACTGGTATATAAAAACGAGGAATTCAACCTGCTGCAGGCTGCGCTCAACATCGAAGACGGCCTCGACGGCCTGCGCTACAATAAGGTGATTGTGGCCACCGATGCCGATGTCGATGGCATGCACATCCGCCTGCTGATGCTCACCTTCTTCCTCCAGTTTTTCCCCGACCTTATCAAAAAGGGACACGTCTATATACTGCAGACGCCGCTCTTCCGCGTGAGAAACAACAAGAAGAAGATTCGCTCTACAGCCAAGGCGCCAAAGGTTGACGAGAACGCCGCAGGAGCCGCTATCCTCAAAAAACACAACAACACCGACCGCACAGAGTACATCACCCGATACTGCTATTCTGAAGAGGAACGAATCAACGCCATCAACGAGCTCGGCCCCGACCCGCAAATCACACGATTCAAAGGTCTGGGAGAGATTTCGCCCGACGAGTTCAAAGAGTTTATCGGTCCCGAGATTCGTCTGGAGCAGGTCAGCCTCCACAAGACCGACCAGGTCAAGGAGCTGCTCAGCTACTACATGGGCAAAAACACCCCCGAGCGCCAAAACTTTATCATCAACAATCTGGTAATCGAAGAGGATAAACCAGACGAAGATTTCACCGAAGACTAATGAACACCGCTATATTTCCAGGAACCTTCGACCCCTTCACCATCGGCCACGCCGACATTGTGGAGCGCGGGCTGAAGATTTTCGACAAGATCGTGATTGCCATCGGAATCAACGAGGGCAAGACGCCTTTTCTGCCCACCGAGCAGCGCCTCGAGACCATCAAGGCCCTCTATAGCGACAATCCGCAGGTGGAAGTCTGCACCTACAGCGGCCTCACTACTGATTTTGCAACAGCCATCGGCGCAACGGCCATATTGCGCGGCGTCCGTTCGCTCAAGGATTTTGAATACGAGCGCGACATCGCCGACATCAACCACCGCATCAGCGGCATCGAGACGGTGCTCCTGTTCAGCCAGCCCCACCTGGCCGCAGTAAGCTCAAGCGTAGTCAGAGAGCTCCACCATTTTGGCAAAGACACATCAGAATTTCTACCTTAATACACACATATAGATGAAAAAGATAATCTCACTTATCACCCTATGCATGCTCCTGCTGACAGCAACTGCGCAGACGGCGCAAGATCAGAGAGAGCTCGACCTGGCAATGCGCAAGATTGCCACTGCCCACATGGCAATCAAGGCATTATATATCGACACCGTCAATACCACCGCGCTCACCGACGAGGCCATCAAGGCCATGCTCGCACAGCTCGACCCACACAGCAGCTATTCCAACGCCGAGGAGACCAAGAAGTTCACCGAACCGCTCAACAGCAACTTTGAGGGCATCGGTGTGCAATTCAACATCCTCAACGACACCCTCGTTGTGGTGCAGACCGTTTCCAAGGGCCCTTCAGAAAAGGCGGGCGTCCTCGCCGGCGACAGAATTATCCTTGTCAACGACACCGCTATAGCCGGAGTAAAAATGCCTCGCGACGAAATCATGAAGCGCCTGCGCGGCCCCAAAGGCACAATAGCAATGCTGGGCATCAAGCGCCGCGGCGTGGCCGAGACATTGTATTTCCGCATCGTGAGAGACAAGATTCCTTTGTACTCGGTAGATGCAGCCTATATGATACGCCCCAATATCGGCATGATCAGAATCAGCAACTTTGCCATGACCACCCGCGACGAACTGCGAGACGCCATCAAGAAACTCAAGAAGCAAGGCATGAAAAGCCTCATTCTCGACCTTGAACAAAACGGCGGCGGCTATCTTGAGGCTGCCAATGGCGTGGCCAGCGAGTTTCTGCACAAAAACGACCTCGTAGTCTATACCGACGGCCGCACTGTGCCACGCCAGACACTTACCGCCTCGGGCGACGGCCAGTTTACCGACGGACAAATCGTGGTGCTCGTTGACGAATACACAGCCTCGGCAGCCGAGATCGTGAGCGGCGCCATCCAAGACCACGACCGCGGAATCATTGTGGGCCGCCGCACCTTTGGCAAAGG
>JAZUHM010000144.1:0-7062 GCA_045641725.1 Bacteroidaceae bacterium
AGACAAGGATTTGGTTCAACTCCTTGGCACACAGAACGACATGGCTACGATCCGACTTAGTGAGGGAAATGAGTACCTCGATCTGTATGGCGGCCACGCAGTAATCAGCGTGGGCCACTGCCATCCGCATTATGTGGAGGCAATGACTGCTCAGCTCAACAAGCTTGGCTTCTACAGCAACTCTGTGATCAATCCTCTGCAGCAGCAGTTGGCAGCAAAACTCGGAAAAGTCTGTGGCTACGACGACTATCAGCTCTTCCTTATCAACTCTGGCGCCGAGGCTAATGAGAATGCCCTTAAACTGGCTTCGTTCTACAATGGCCGAACTCGCGTCTTGTCGCTCGAGAAAGCCTTCCACGGTCGCACCTCGCTGGCTGTAGAGGCTACTGCCAACCCAAAAATCATTGCCCCGATCAATGCCAACAACCATGTGACATATCTTCCGCTCAACGACCTCGCCGCTTGGCAGCAGGAGATTGAGAAGGACGATGTCTGCGCTGTGATCATCGAGTGCATCCAGGGTGTGGGCGGCATCCGCATGGCCACTGCAGAGTTTATGCAGGGCTTGCGCGAGCTCTGCGACAAGCACAACACCGTGCTCATCTGCGACGAAATCCAGTGCGGCTACGGACGCAGCGGCAAATTCTTCGCTCACCAGCACCTTGGCGTGACTCCCGACCTCATCACCGTGGCAAAGGGCATCGCCAACGGCTTCCCAATGTCAGGCTTACTGATTTCGCCTAAGTTTAAGCCGGTTTACGGTCAGCTTGGCACCACTTTTGGCGGCAACCACCTCGCTTGTGCAGGTGCACTTGCAGTACTTGACATCATCGAATCCGAACATCTCGTAGAGAATGCAGCCACAGTGGGCGAGTACCTTATCGAGAGACTGAAGGCAGAGCAGTTGCCTCATGTGATTGAGGTGCGCGGCCGTGGCCTTATGATAGGTATTGAGCTCGATATGCCCTACAAGGAAGTGCGTACCCGCCTGGTTAAGGAACTGAAGGTCTTCACTGGCTGCTCTGGCACCAACACACTGCGCCTTTTGCCTCCTCTCACACTCACCAAGGCCGAGGCTGACGAATTTGTAGAGAAACTTAAGATTGCTTTGGCATGAGAATAGCTATTATCGGTGCGGGGAATATGGGCGGCGCTCTGGCTCGCGGTCTGGCAAAAGCCACAAGCCACGAGATTATCGTGAGCAACCCCTCCTGCGCCAAGCTCAAAGCGCTGCGTGAGGAGTTTCCGCAGATAGAGATTACCAACGACAATAATGTCTGCACAAGTTGTGCGGACATTGTTGTGCTTGCCGTCAAGCCTTGGAAGGCTAAAGAAGTTCTCGACGAGATTCGCATCGGATTTCCCTCGAGAGCAATCTTGGTGAGCATGGTAGGCGGTGTCAGCGCTGAGGAGATGTTTAGCATGCTCAGCCTGCCATTGTCTATATATCAGGTGATACCAAATACTGCCATTGCCCAATTGGAAAGCATGACCTTTATTTCGACTTTCAACTCTACGAGCGAGAAAGACGCTATGATTGTGGAACTTTTTTCGGTGCTCGGCAAGGCGATGTTGCTCGAGGAGCGCCAGATGCCAGCCGCCATGGCATTGTCCAGCTGCGGCATAGCCTATGCTTTCCGCTATATCCGTGCAGCAATGGAGGGCGGTGTGGAACTCGGACTCTATGCAGCCCAGGCGCAAGAGATTGTGCAGCAGACTTTAAAGGGGGCTGTGGCAGTCTTGGAGGCCAATGGCACCCATCCAGAGCAGGAAGTTGACCGAGTGACAACCCCTGGCGGATTTACCATCCGCGGTCTCAATGCGATGGAGGCACACGGTTTCACCACAGCGGTGATAGAAGGCCTCAAAGCCAGCGCCAAGAAATAGAACTCTCACTATAAAAACGCATCAATGCACAATGAGCGGTGCCAAGTGGCATCATTCATTGTGCATTGTCGTTTATAGATTATTAGTGTCCGATAAAAATTTTAAAATTGTTTGCAATAGATTAGATTTTAAGGCGTTGTGCCTATTTTTCAAAAAAGTGCTTGCTTTTGAGCCGTCTGCCTGCAAAACTGCTCGCATTTGAGCCGTCTGCTCCCCTGTTTAGGGGAGCTGTCGCATAGCGACTGAGGGGTCGCGCCACACTTAGTTACTATCTTTGGTAAGTCCTACCCCTCCGGCTCTTCGAGCCACCTCCCCTAAACAGGGGAGGAGACGGCTTAATCACAGTATTTTTACCGGACAATAATATTTATAGATGTATGTGCTAAAGCCGGCCGGCGATTTCGCCGCTGCCGAGGCAGATTTTGCGCTCGGTGTCGTAGGGGAGGTACACTACGGCAAACTGGCCGGGTGCGACGCCTTGTATGCTGCGGTGGCTCTTGATGACGTATTTGCCCAATTCAGCGTCGTAGCTGAATGTGCCGCTCTCAAACTCTGGCGAGTGGCGGATCTTGAAGAATATCTCCTGCTCTTGGGGTGCATAGCCAAGTGTGGGTGTCGCTATGGTGTGGAAGTCGCTCAGAAGCAGTGTGGCTGCATTGCACAATTGCTCGGGCTTCTCTATCTCGCGGGTCACAAACACCGTGTTGCTGTCGATGTCCTTGCTCACTACAAACCACGGGCCGCCACCCAGCCTCAGTCCCTTGCGCTGGCCCAGTGTGTAGAACCAATAGCCTTGGTGCTGCCCCAGCACTTTGCCTGTTTCCCACTCCACGATGTCGCCCTCTTTCTCGCCCAGATAGTGGCGCAGCAGCGAGTTGTAGGTGGTGTTGCCAAGAAAACAGATGCCCTGGCTGTCTTTGCGGTGCGCCGGAGCGAGATTGTATTTGTCGGCAATTGCTCTCACCTCATTTTTCTGCATCCTGCCGATAGGGAACTCCAGCACGCTGAGCTGCTCGGGCGTGATCTGGCAGAGGAAGTCCGTCTGGTCTTTCACCGGGTCGGGAGTGGTGCCGAGGTATTTCACTCCGTCCTGCCAGATGGTCGAGGCGTAGTGGCCGGTGACCGTCATGTCGAAATCGCGGCCCACCTTGTCGTAGAAGCAACCAAACTTAATCAGGCTGTTGCACATCACGTCGGGATTGGGCGTCAGACCATTCTTCACGCGCTCAATCAGGTATTCCACCACATTGTCCCAATAGTCTTTGTGCAGGTCAACGGTCTCGACCCTGAGGCCATATTGGCGCGCCAACAGGTTCACCATCTCCAGGTCTTCCTCCATGGTGCACGAAAACTCGCTCTCCTCCTGGGCACCAATGATAATATAAAATAAGGTAGGCTTCTCACCGCGTTCACACATCAGGTGAGTGGCAACGGCGCTATCCACTCCACCCGAAGCAAGCAAGGCTATATTCATACTCTAATAGTGTTAGCAATACAGTTGATACTGCAAAATTACACAAATTAAGTGGAAAAATTATTTTTCTGCGCTCTAATTTCATCTTTTTCCGAGATAAAAATATTTAGTTGCGACTTAAATTTGGTTCACAGCGCTGTGAACAATCGTTCACAGCGCTATGAACAATCGTTCACACCGCTGTGAACAATCGTTCACAGCGCTGTGAACGGAATTTATCTCGAAGCGTGATTTTTTTAGGGCGAAGAAAAATCCTGCCAGATCGTGGCAGGATTTTTATATGTGGGGTGCGTTAATGGTTGTAGGTCAGGGATTTAGAGCGACTCGAGGATGCGTTTGATGACCACCGTGGCTGAGATCTCGCGGTTGGCGGCTTCGGGGATGACGAGCGAGGTCGGGGCCTCGATCACGTCGTCGCTCACGATCATGTTGCGGCGCACGGGCAGGCAGTGCATGAAGTGGCCGTTGTTGGTCACGGCCATGTGGTCGGCGTCAACCATCCAGCTCATGTCTTTGCAGAGTACCTTGCCGTAGTCATCTGGGCGGGTCACGCCTGGGCAGCTCCAGTTTTTTGCATACACAAAGTCGGCGCCTTCGAGGGCCTTCATCTGGTCGTATTCTGGCTTGAGGTCGCCCACAAACTGAGGGTCGAGCTCATAGCCCTCGGGGCAGGTATATACAAAGTCAACGTCGGCGGCCAGCATCCACTGCGCAAAGCTGTTTGGCACGGCCTGTGGCAGGGCCTTTGGGTGTGGCGCCCATGTCATAACGACCTTTGGGCGGGCAGTCTGCTTGTGTTCCTCGATGGTGATAAGGTCGGCAAAAGCCTGGAGCGGATGCACGGTGGCTGACTCCATTGAGAAGACAGGTTTGCCGCTGTATTTGATGAACTGGGTGATGATATTCTCGGCGTAGTCGTCCTGGCGGCTCTCAAAGCGCGCAAAGGTGCGCACACCGATGATGTCGCAGTATGAGCTCATCACGGGAATGGCCTCAAGCAGGTGTTCAGATTTGTCGCCGTCCATGATGACGCCGCGCTCAGTCTCGAGTTTCCATGCGCCCTGATTGACGTCGAGCACGATTACGTTCATGCCCAGATTCATGGCAGCCTTCTGGGTAGAGAGGCGTGTGCGCAAACTGTTGTTAAAGAAGATGAGCAGCGCAGTCTTGTGCTTGCCTAACGCTTCGTACTTATAGTGATCCTGCTTGATTTCAAGAGCCTCGTCAAGCGCCTTTCTAAGGTCGCCGAGGTGAGAAGGGTAAAGGAACTGCTTCATTATAAAAGTAAAAGTTATTGCATTATTATTTGATAATAGGTTCGTTTAACCAGTTTGAAAGCGTTGCGAGGATTTCGTTGCGCATATCCTCTGGCATATTTGCGATGCGGGTAGAGTGGGAGCCGCGGGGCTTGATATAAACCTTGAGGTTGTTTTTCTTGTATTTGTTGAGCCATGTCACGCCGGCTGCTGTCCAAGGGTCTATCTCGCCGTAGATGCAGATCATCTGCGGGTCGTTTTTCTTGAGATACTGGGTGATGTGCTTCGACACGGTCTTGTCGAATTTGATGCCGCGCAGATTGGCCGGCAGCATCACGTCGCGCACATAGTTCTTGGCAGACTTGATGGTGAGATAGGGCTTGAATGGCTTGAGGTCGTAGCCGTAGTAGCCAAGCTCGCGGTAGGCCTGGGCGAAGAATGGGGTGTCGCCCTTGGTTGAGAAGTATTCCGGGCCCACTACCTGAATCAGTTCGTTGAGCAGAACGTCGTCGGGCGCGGTTGCCTCGGGGATAGACTCAATCTTCTTGCCCCACTGCCATACAGAGAAACTGTATTCGAGCACGCAGTAGTCATATACCTCTTCGAGCGGGATGTAGAACTCAAGTCCCTTCTTGTCGCAGTGCTCCTTGAACTTAGGCATAAACTCGGCCTTCTTCTTCAGCACAGCAATCTGGAAGTTCTCGATCATCTTGCGCTCGGCGGCTGTGCCTACCTGGCGGAGGAATGGCTCGTGGCGGCCGTCAATCACGCCGTAGCACACAGGGCCTACGTATGGCACCGAGATATCTACGTCCTCAGGATAGTAAGAACGGAACTCCATGCAGGTCTCGCCGCCCTTGCTGATGCCGGTGGAAATCCATTTCTTGGAGTAGATTGATTTGAGGGCGGTCACGATCTCGTGGAGGTCGGCCATGGCCTGCACGTCTTGGTGATACTGCCAGTCGCAGGGCTCAGGGGTAGATTCCAAAAAGAAGCGGTGCTCCACAAACACGATGTTGGTGTTGAAATATGTGGAGAGCTCGTTGTTGTAGTTGGGGCCCGCTGCATAGCCGGCGCCATAGCCTTCAGTCACGAGCAGGGTGGGGCGGTCTGCGCCGTGGTTCATCACGATCACTCGCTGGGTGAAAGAGCCTTTGCTTGGATCCTTGTGGTCGAGCGGCTGTTTGAATTTGAGGATGTAGCGGCTCTCAAAGCCTTTCTGGTTCTTAATCTCATTGACTTCTACCACATTGGGCAGCGCTTCGAGTTTCTGCTTCAGCGCTTCGTCTGCCATCGCGATGAGAGGCAGGATAAGCAGAAGCATGCTTGTTAAAAGTTTCATATCTATACCTTATTATATTTATATACTCAGGATAATGTTGGCGAGGGGCTTATTTGCTGAGCGCCTCTTCGATCTTGGCTGTTATTACGTCGTCGCCCGGGTAGCCGCCCTCGGCGATATTGTCGTAGGAATGCTCGCCCGCCTTGGTGGCGATGTAGTAGCAAGGAATGCCGCGGATGCCCAGCTGTCGCATCAGGGAGCTGAATTCCTTGTCGCTGAGGCGGTAGTGATAGCCCTTGATGCCTGGGATTGTGGTCTTCCACTTCTCGAGCGGCGAGGTCTCACCGGTGACATATACAAAGGCCACCGGGCTATTGTCGTTCAAGTATTTTTCCTTGATAGGGTCTATCTGCTCCATGGCTCTCATGCATGGCGGGCACCATGTGGCCCAGAAATCCACCACTACCACCTGGCCCTTGAATTCGGCAAGGATAGTCTTGAGTATTTCGTCCACCGGCAGTCCCTTAGGCAGCTGTTTTACCACCACGGGGTCGGCCTTCACGCTGTCGGCAGCCTGTTCTGTAGGCGCGGCAGGGTTGTTGTTTTGTGCGCAACTGCTGATAGAAGCCAGCATCAGGATGGTCGCAAATAAGAAAAGTTTCTTCATAGTATTCTTTTGATTATCAGATTTTATATATATGTTTTTGCAGCATCAGTTCTCTGCCAGCTTTAGCAGATACTGGCCGTATTGATTTTTGGCCATGGGCTGTGCGATGCGCTTGAGGTCTTCGCTGCTAATCCAGCCTTTTTCGTGGGCGATACCCTCGAGGCAGGCCACCTTGAGGCCGGTGCGCTTCTCGATTACCTCGATAAAGTTTGATGCCTCGCTGAGGCTCTCGTGGGTGCCGGTGTCGAGCCATGCAAAGCCGCGGCCCATGGTCTGCACCATCAGGCGGTTTTGCTTGAGATACTCCTGGTTGACGGTGGTAATCTCGAGCTCGCCGCGCGCACTGGGCTTGATAGACTTGGCAATCTGCACCACGTCGTTGGGATAGAAGTAGAGGCCCACCACAGCGTAGTTGCTGCGTGGCACAGCCGGCTTCTCCTCAATCGACACGCACTGGCCCTCGCTGTCAAACTCCACCACGCCGTAGCGCTCGGGG
>JAZUHM010000145.1:0-2503 GCA_045641725.1 Bacteroidaceae bacterium
GCATGGGCAACATCAGCGGCGTAGATTCGCCCATGCCTATGTCGTGGCACAACGACCAGATTGCCCTGCAACACAAGATCTTAGACCGCATGCGCTCACTTGGCATGAAGCCAATCTGTCCGGGCTTTGCCGGATTCCTGCCTCTCGAAATCAAGCGCCTGTATCCCGAGGCCAACATCGTGGAGAGCGAGTGGGCAGGCTTCCACAACTGGATGCTGATGGCCGACGACCCGCTTTTCCCTAAGATCGGCAAGATGTTTATCGAGGAATGGGAGAAGGAGTTTGGCAAATGCGAGTATTACATCGCCGACTCATTCAACGAGATGTCGATTCCATTCCCGCCCAAGGGCACTAAGGAGCGCTACGACAAGCTGGCGCAATACGGCAGCACTGTCTATGAGGGCATTCGCTCGGCCAATCCCGACGCCACTTGGGTGATGCAGGGCTGGATGCTGGGCTTCACACGTTCTATCTGGGACTACGAGTCATATTCGGCCCTGATGAAGGAAGTGCCCGACAACAAGGTGCTGATTCTCGACATGGCTGAGGATTATAACTACAAGTGGTGGAGCAATACCGCCAACTGGGAATTCTTCAAGGGCTTTGACAATAAGCAGTGGGTATATTCTACCATTCCCAACATGGGTGGCAAGACCGGCATGACGGGCTATCTCGACTTCTACGCCAACGGTGGCCGCCTCGATGCGTTTGTATCGCCCAACAAGGGCAACCTCGTGGGCTATGGCACTGCGCCCGAAGGCACCGAAAACAACGAGGTGGTATATGAACTCATCTGCGACGCCGGCTGGACCGCCGACAGCATCAATCTGCAGCAGTGGCTTGAGAACTACACCCAGTGCCGCTACGGCGAGACAAACCCAAGCATCACCAAATACTGGCAGGAAATCACAAGCTCGGTATATGACAACTTCACCGACCACCCGCGCTTTGTATGGCAGCTGCGCCCAGGCCGCGCGCCAAAGGGTACCTACCAGATTGACTCGCTCTTCTTCAGCGCCATAGAGAAATACGCCGAAGCCGCACCGGCCATGAAGGACGACAGCCTCTATGTGACCGACCTCACCGAGCTCGCCGCACAATACGCCGGCGGCAAGATGGAGGTGCTCGCGCAGAACGTAATCCAGGCCGCCATGTGGGACGAGGTAGAGAAAATCGACTCCGTAGCCAAGCTCTTCAATCAGATTGCCCTGGCCACCGACCAGGTGCTGGCAGCCCTCCCTATCTACAACCTGCAGCGCTGGATTGACTTTGCCAAAGCGCACGCTACAACTCCCGAAGAATCAGCCTATTACGAGAAAAACGCCAAGCGCATCGTAACCATCTGGGGACCACCCGTCAACGACTACTCGGCCCGCATCTGGTCGGGCCTCATCCGCGACTTCTATCTGCCCCGAATGAATGCCTATTTCAACAGCCTCAAGACCGGTCAGCCATTTGACTATCCCGCTTGGGAAGGCAACTGGGTAGAGAACAGCGTAGGCCTCTCGCCAGTCACTCCAGCCAAAGACCAGGTGCAGGCCTGTCTGGACCTCATCGATCTGGCCCGCCCAGTGAGCCACCGCTCTACAGCCCTCGCCGCCGAAAAGGAATTAGGCACATGGGTACCGTCGATGCTCTCCAACGACTGGAAAGAAGTGCAGTGGACAGTGCCAGTGAGCGAGCTCAAGGGCCTCAAGGGCGTGACCTTCCGCTGGATAAGAGGCAGCGAGAAACTCGAGATCAACAAGGTTTCGCTTGAGGTTGACGGCCAGATAGTAGCCACCAACGAGCACTTTGGCGAAACCGGCATCAAGAATGTCAACAACGACTATCGCCTCGATCTGCCAGCCGACCTGGGCGGCAACAACGGCGTAGTACTGCGCGCCGTAGTGCGCACCACAGGCAACTGCAGCTCATTTGGCCAAGTCATCATGATACACAAATAAGCCTCGTCTCCCTCTAATCGGCGACACGTCGCCGATTGAAAAGAATCAAAGCGCGCATTTAGGCCCACTAAATGCGCGCTTATTTTTTCTTAGTGCGTGCTAATTTTTGTTCACAGCGCTGTGAACGATTGTTCACAGCGATATGAACGTTCGTTCACAGCGGTGTGAACGTTTGTTCACAGCGCTGTGAACAGAATTTATCTCGAATTACGCGAAAATCAGTGCGCAGAAAAGTTGATTTTAATCGCAACAAAATGGGTGTTTTTGCATAAAAACCGGGGTAAATATAGCCGTAAAGTAACAAAATTTATTATCTTTGCAATGCTACATAATATAATAAGGTATAGAACTGACGATATGAAACACCTGACTGCAAAGATATTGATGCTGATTGCCGCTGTGGCGATGTGCTGCGGAGCTGATGCGCAGTTGAGCCGACTGGCCGACACCCTGGTGTGCCGCAGCGAACTGACGGGCTCGCTGGTTAAAGGCGACTTTGCCCCACATTGGATGGCCAACAACCATTACGGACTGTCGGCCACTGAGGGCAACTAAGT
>JAZUHM010000146.1:0-6397 GCA_045641725.1 Bacteroidaceae bacterium
GCCGACCTTGCCTATGGATGGCACATACTCGACCGCGAAGTGTTTATAATCATCTGGGTATTGCTGGCAATATTGCTCGGCCTGTATCTGCTTGGCTGGCTCAAGTTGCCTATCGACGGCAAGAAGAAGCCAAAGCGCAATCTCGTGAAGACCGTAATCGGAATCATCAGCTTTGCCTTTGCCGCATACATGATTCCAGGCATTTTCGGCATGCCGCTGCCCGCTATCAGCGCATTTGCTCCACCGATGTACACACAGCACATCCGCTGGTTTGACAATAGCGTAGAGGCACACTTCCGCAATTATGAAGAGGGCATGGCCTATGCCAAGGAAAACAACAAGACGGTGCTTATCGACTTCACTGGATTTGGTTGTGTCAACTGCCGCGAGATGGAACAGAAGGTATGGAACGACCCCAAGGTGGCCGACATGCTGCAGAACGACGTGGTGCTCATTTCACTCTACGTAGATGACAAGACTGCCTTGCCTCAGCACATCAAGGTAGAAGAAAACGGCAAGACGACCACACTGCGCACCATTGGCGACAAGTGGAGCTACCTGCAGCGCAAGCGCTTTGGCGCCAATGCCCAGCCATTCTATGTGCTCTGCGATGCCAACGGCCATCCGCTCAAGCCCGCCTACACCTTCGACACTGATGCTGAAAAGTTTATAGAATTCCTTACTATCAAATAACCCCAAAACATGAAAAAGCTCACCACTCTCCCACTGTCGTTTGCCATTATCATGCTGGCAGTCAGTGCATTTACCTCGTGCCAGCGCTACCCATGGCTGTCATATTACATCGAGGTGCAAGATGCCAGCGGCAACAATCTCTTAACCGAGGATTCTGTTGCCGGCAAGATAAATGTCTATGACATAATATTTGAGCGCCATTACCCCGACACGGTCATCACATTTCAGATATTGACTCCCGAGCAAATAGCTATTAACGACAGCATTAAAGCCGCAGAGCAAAATGCTTACGAAGCGCTGCCAGACTCTGCAGAGCCATACCCCGCTGACGATACAACAAATGTAGATACCGACAGCACAGACATCGACTCTGCACTCATGGAAGAAAAACGATACTACCAAAACGAGGCGCTCTATAACGGCCCCCATTACGACAGGCCACACATCTTTATCAATGCCGATGCCAGAATCGGTGTAGAGTTAGAGGAATGCCCGACACTGGTAATACGATGGCCCAACGGCACAAAAGACTGCCTGAAAGTGGCAAACCCACAAGGCACACTTAGAGACCCCGAATATTATATAAACAATAAGAAGGTAAAAGACGACAAAGGCTTTATCAAAATCATAAAATAACCCTACAAACAGATTAATAACACAAAAACATTATACAATTATGGCACAAGAAGATGTATTCAAGAAAATAGTTTCTCATTGCAAGGAATATGGCTTTGTATTCCCATCAAGCGATATCTACGACGGTCTGGGCGCAGTCTATGACTACGGACAGAACGGCGTGGAGCTCAAGAATAATATCAAGCAGTACTGGTGGAAGAGCATGGTGCTGCTCCACGACAATATCGTGGGCATTGACAGCGCAATCTTCATGCACCCTACCGTTTGGAAGGCTTCGGGTCACGTTGACGCCTTCGACGCCCCTCTTCTCGACAACCGCGATTCTAAAAAGCGCTATCGCGCCGGCGTCTTGATTGAAGACCAGATCGGCAAGATGGAAGAGAAAATCCAGAAGGAAGTTGCCAAGGGTCGCAAGCGCTTTAAGGAGGCTTTTGACGAGGAGCAGTTCCTGGCCACCAATGGCCGTGTGCTCGAAATCAAGGCCAAGATTGACGCCCTCCACGAGCGCTTTGCCAAGGCCATGGAGGCCAACGACCTTGAAGAGCTCCGCCAGATTATCATCGACGAGGAAATTGCCTGCCCTATCAGCGGCACCCGCAACTGGACCGACGTGCGCCAGTTTAACCTCATGTTTAAAACCGAGGTTGGCTCTACAGCCGACGGCGCTTCGACCATCTACCTCCGTCCTGAGACAGCGCAGGGTATTTTTGTGAACTACCTCAATGTGCAGAAGACCGGCCGCATGAAGATTCCATTTGGTATTGCCCAGATTGGCAAGGCATTCCGCAACGAGATTGTGGCACGCCAGTTTATCTTCCGCATGAGAGAATTTGAGCAGATGGAGATGCAGTTCTTTGTAAAGCCTGGCACGGAGCTCGATTTCTTCAACCAGTGGAAGCAGACCCGTATGTCTTGGCATCAGGCACTGGG
Organism: Bacteroidaceae bacterium; assembly: GCA_045641725.1. Lineage (GTDB taxonomy): Bacteria > Bacteroidota > Bacteroidia > Bacteroidales > Bacteroidaceae > UBA6382. Next base: position 2,260 of record JAZUHM010000146.1, read on the forward strand.
CTTTGGCGCCGAGAACTACCGTTTCCACGACCACGAGAAGCTCGCCCACTACGCTAACGCCGCTACCGACATCGAGTTCCACATGCCATTTGGATTCAAGGAGGTAGAAGGCATCCACAGCCGCACAAACTTCGACCTCTCGCAGCACGCAAAATACTGCGGCAAGAAGATCGAATACTTTGACCCTGAAGAGAACAAGAGCTACACCCCATACGTAATCGAGACCTCAATCGGCGTGGACCGCATGTTCCTCTCTATCATGTGCCACTCATACGAAGAACAGCAACTCGAGAACGGCGAGGTGCGCACTGTGCTCCATCTGCCTGCAGCCCTGGCTCCGGTCAAGCTCGCCGTGCTGCCTCTCGTCAAGAAAGACGGTCTGCCAGAAAAGGCACAGGAGATTATGAACGAGCTCAAGTTCCACTTCAACTGCAAATACGAGGAAAAGGACACTATCGGCAAGCGCTATCGCCGCATGGACGCCATCGGTACTCCATACTGCATCACCATTGACCACGACACCCTCAACGATGATTGCGTGACTCTGCGCGACCGCGACACCATGGAACAGCGCCGCGTAAAGATTGCCGACCTCCGCTCCATCATCGAGGATCAGGTCAGCCTCACTTCTCTTCTCAAGAAAATCTAATCATGACATACAACAACATTGTGAACAAATTTAAGCATATCCTTATTCTCTCTGCACTGGTGCTTGCGGCACTCCCGGCAATAGTATCTTGCTCTGACAACGACGACGACAAGGTTAACGACTACCGCGACTGGCAGTCTCGCAACGAGGCCTACTTCAAGACAACCAGCGCCACCGCCAAAAAGGCTATTCAGTCTGCCAAGCAAGCATACGGTGCCAACTGGGAGCAGCATTGCGAATGGCGCACATTTCTAAGCTATTCGCTTAACCCTACAGCCTCTTCCAATACCCCGTCGGACTCTATCTATGTGAAAATAGTCAAGACCGGAACCGGCAGCGGCTGCCCTATGGGAAGCGACTCTATCAGAGCATTCTACTACGGCAAACTGATTCCAACAGACAGCCACCCCAACGGCTATATGTTTGACCACAGCGGACAATCGACCATGGTGTCAAAGATCTTTGACCACAATATCAGTGTGCCAAGCAAGTTTAAGGTAACCGACTGCGTGAGAGGTTTTGCCACAGCACTGCAGCACATGCACATAGGCGACAGATGGATTATCTATGTGCCAAACAAAATGGCATACGATACCGAGCGCACAGGCATTCCTTTGAAATCAATGCTGATATTTGAAGTAGAATTAGTGCAATATGCCCGCCCGGGAACTCCATTCCCTGTGTGGTAAAGCATTGCGCAAACTATTAGCAAAATGACAATTAATGTTAATGGCAAGCTGATGGATTTGTCCACGCCGCAGGTGATGGGCATCCTCAACATTACGCCAGACTCTTTTTATGCCGAGAGCCGCAAGCAGAGCGAGACAGACATCGTCGCTCGTGCTCAGCAAATCACCGAGGAGGGTGCGTCGATCATAGATATCGGCGCATACTCTTCGCGGCCAGGCGCTGACGACATCTCTGCCCAAGAAGAGATGGACAGGCTGCGATTTGCACTGCAGCTAATTAACAAAGAGCAACCCGAGGCTGTACTCTCTGTTGACACTTTTCGCGCCGACGTGGCCAAGATGTGCGTAGAAGAATATGGCGTGGCCATAATAAACGACATTGCCGCTGGAGAACTGGACAAAGCAATGTTCCAAACTGTGGCCAAGCTGCATGTACCTTATATTATAATGCACATGAAGGGCAATCCGCGCACCATGCAGAATGCCCCTGCCTATGACGACCTAATGGGCGAGATGATGCTATATTTCAGCAGCAAGATAAACCAGTTGCACGACTTAGGAGTAAATGACATTATTGTTGATCCTGGCTTCGGATTCTCCAAGACCCTCGAGCACAACTACCACCTCATGGCGCACATGGAAGAGCTGCACGAACTGGGCAAGCCGCTGCTTGTGGGCATATCCCGCAAAAGCATGATATACCGCCTGCTGGACACGACGCCACAAGAAGCCCTTAACGGCACCACGATGCTAAACACCATCGCACTGCAGAAAGGTGCCAGCATCCTGCGAGTGCACGACGTAAAGGAATGCGCCGAAGTGGTCAAGATGTACCAAAAGATGCAGACCGCCAAATAACAAACAAAATTCACCGCAAAACACTACCCCACCATGATAGAATTCGGTATAAAAGACGTGATAGACATCTTGCTCGTAGCAACGATGTTGTTCTACATCCATAAACTGATGAAACGCTCGTCAGCGGCCAATATCTTTATCGGTATAATCGTGTTTATCATCGCGTGGATTGTGGTGACTCAGATCTTTAACCTGCGTCTGCTTGGCTTCATCTTCGACAAACTGGTCAACATCGGTTTGATTGCCCTCGTTGTGGTGTTTCAGGAAGAAATTCGCCGATTTCTATCCAATATCGGTACGCGCCAGTCGAGGTTTCTCAAGTTTCTTGGGCGACGAGGCAAGCCTGCCATCACTCATGAGGATATAATGCCTATTGTGCTGGCATGCAAAAAGATGAGTGAGGACAAAGTCGGCGCACTCATTGTGATTGAGCGCACTGTAGGCCTGAAGGAATTTATAAACTCAGGCGAAGACATCGACGCAAACGTCAATAACAGCCTCATACAAAACATCTTTTTCAAAAACTCGCCCCTCCACGATGGCGCAATGATTATCAGAGGCACACGCATCGTGGCAGCAGGCTGCATTCTGCCGGTATCTCACTCGCTTGACATACCAAAATCGCTCGGTCTCCGCCACCGTGCAGCCCTCGGCATAGCACAAAAGACCGACGCCCTCGCTATTATCGTATCGGAAGAAACCGGCAATATCTCCATTGCCGAAAACGACCATTTCCACTTGCGAATAACCCCCGATGAGCTCGAATCGTACCTCACCAAATCAGACATGTTTGAACTCGGACAGGAGTTATTTATCCACCAAAAATAAGCCGTTAGTGCAGTTGTTTTGTTGTTGTTGCGAAAAATTGTGTAACCACGAGAAATGCATTTTCTGAATATAACAACAATAGAGACGGCCATTTTACCCTACACTTGTTCATAAAGCCTTGATTGGTAGTCGGCGCGGGACGCGCTAAGCAGCTATTGAGATAGAACTGTCGCTCAACACCATAAGGTCGGTGTTCGGCGCGGGACGCGCCAAACTACGAAGTATGTTCGCGAGGGCTCTAAAGCCCATTTGCGGACTTTTTGTTCATATTGATATTTATTAGTGTCCGGTAAAAATACTGTGATTGAGTCATCTCCTCCCCTGAGGAGGGGCAAATCGCGTAAGAAGCGATTTGGGGAGGAGCCTTGAGAGGCACCACCAGCCTCGAAAGATAAAGCGACGACGGTGTCGGTGGGCTCGAAGAGCCGGAGGGGTACGGACTTACCAAAGTTAAGAACTAAGTGTGGGGCTACCCCCCAGTCGCTATGCGACAGATCCCCTAAACAGGCTATTCTTTTGTACACATTTTTTACAGGTATTTGTACTAGAAGTTGTGGTTGAGCCGTCTCCTCCCCTGAGGAGGGGAGGTGGCTCGAAGAGCCAGAGGGGTACGGAGGTCCAACAAGTACAAATGGCTGAATAGCAACAAATTATGCTATCGACCCCTCAGTCGCTTCGCGACAGCTCCCCTCCCTAGGGGAGCAGACGGCTCAAATGCGAACTGAGTTGCAGACTGACTACTAAAAAGTAAACCCTAAGTCTGTAATGTCGACACAATGTCTTGAAGATTAATATGTTATGAAAGATATGAAAATTTTTACCGGACACTAATAATTTTTTAATCAAACTGCGCGAAGGCAGCACCACCTATCTCTTTGCCACCACCCTATCCGACGGCACCCACGTCTGCATAAAATGCCGCAAAGCCACTCAAAACGCCAAAAATTCGCTCTAAAATCACCCAGATTCGTTCAAATTTCAGTTCACAGCGCTGTGAACAATCGTTCACAGCGCTATGAACAATCGTTCACACTGCTGTGAACAAACGTTCACAGCGCTGTGAACCAAATTTATTGCGCACTTTGAAATGGAAATGACGAAATGTGATTTTTTC
>JAZUHM010000147.1:0-6368 GCA_045641725.1 Bacteroidaceae bacterium
TGCTGCATTGAGAGAATTTCCTGGTCGGTGCCGGGGTTCCAGCCCAGCAGGGCGGGGAAGTTGATGACGGCCTCGGGCAGGTAGCCGCACTCGCGGTAGCCGCTGGAGGTGGCGTCGCTCTTGGGGTCGTGCCATTCGAGTGGGAATACTGGGAAACCGAGCTTGTCGCCGTCGCGCTTAGAGAGCTTGCCCTTGCCGTCGGGCTTGAGCAGCAGTGGCAGGTGGGCAAACTGCGGCATGGTGTCTTGCCAGCCAAAGGCTCTGTAGAGCAATACATGGAGTGGGGCAGAGGGCAGCCATTCCTCGCCGCGGATCACGTGCGACACCTCCATCAGGTGGTCATCGACGATGTTGGCCAGGTGGTATGTTGGCAGTTGGTCTGCGCTCTTGTAGAGCACCTTGTCGTCGAGCACCGACGAGTTGATGACTACGTCGCCGCGAATGAGGTCGAGCACATGAACGTCTTCGCCCGGCTCTATCTTGAAGCGCACCACATACTGGTGGCCCTGGGCTATGAGGGCATCCACCTCCTCTTTGCTCATGGTGAGCGAGTTGCGCATCTGCATGCGGGTAGATGCGTCGTACTGGAAGTTCTGAATCTCCTCGCGCTTCTGGTTGAGCTCCTCGGGGGTGTCGAATGCGATGTAGGCCTTGCCGTTGTCGAGCAGGATATCTACATACTTCTTATAGATCTCGCGACGCTCCGACTGGCGGTAGGGGCCCTTGTCGCCGCCAAAGCCTACGCCCTCGTCAAACTCGATGCCGAGCCACTTGAAGCTCTCTATGATGTATTCCTCCGCACCTGGCACAAAGCGGTTTGAGTCGGTGTCTTCGATACGGAAAATCATCTGGCCGCCATGCTTGCGGGCAAAGAGGTAATTATACAAGGCAGTTCTTACACCGCCGATATGCAGAGGGCCTGTTGGGCTGGGCGCAAAGCGCACGCGAATGTTAGTCTGAGTCATGTTATGAAAATTTTGTGCGCAAAGTTAAGCAAAAAAAGCCGAATATCCTCGCGTATGCGCGAATATTTAATAAGGTAGTGGTCAGAAAACCCTTTTGCGAGCCTGTGGTGCGGCGGCTCGCCCTTACGTTTGCCAACTGCGCTTTGAATTTGCCTAATTTCGCCCTTAAAAATACTAAGTGCGTGCCAAATTCTGTTCACAGCGCTGTGAACGAACGTTCACACGGCTGTGAACAAACGTACACAGCGCTGTGAACAATTGTTCACAGCGCTGTGAACTAAAATTAGCACGCAACGCGATTTTTTTGGTGCGCAGAAAGAAAAAATTTTGACGTGCAAAATATGAGATTTTTGCCGGTTTGTGTGGCAAATGTGGCTTAGTTTTTTTATTTTTGTCGCATAAAACCGGTGCGCATGGGCCGAGGGCCTGCCAAACGGCGCACCCAAAAGCATTGACTATGAATCAAAAATGGAGTAAACTCAGGATTACCGGCTTTATATTGCTGGCCATTGCCACGGCAGTGGTGATAGTGTATTTCATGCCCCACACGCAGATGTTTTCGTACGACTATCCGGTGGGCAAGCCGTGGAAGTATTCCAAGATTTCGGCCGACTATAATTTTCCCATCTACAAGACCGACGAGCAGATGCAGGCCGAGCGCGACAGTGTGCTGCGAAGCATCAAGCCGTTCTTTAACTACAACGACCAGGTGGCCCGCCAGCAGGCTCAGGCCCTGCGCCACGATCTGGCCACCAACAGCGAGGTGCATGCGTCGTATGCTGATAAACTCAAGGTGGCAGAACTGCTGGCCGAGGTGTATGGGCGTGGTGTGGCGAGCCAGAAGGACTACGACCGTGTGGCCGACAGTGTTGAGTCGCTCAGCCTTGTCAACGGCACCACTGTGAGGGTGGCGCAGGCAGCCGACGTATTCTCGCCCCGCACCGCCTATGAGTTTATGACCCTCAAGGCCGACTCGATGGGCCTGCCCAAGGACATCATTGCCCAGTGCAATGTCAACAACTATATAGTGCCCAACATCGTGTATGACGAGAAGCGCAGCATGCTGGTGCGCGAGGAGAAGCTGTCGTCTATCATCGACAACACCGGCACCGTGCAGAAGGGCGAGAAGATTATTGACCGCGGCGAGATTGTGACCGAGAAGATTCAGCGAGAGCTCGATTCGCTCAAGCGCGAGATCGAAAACCGCAAGTCCAGTTGGGAGGACACCCTGTCGCGCATCGTGGGCCAGTTTATCTGTGTGCTGTTGCTGCTGGGTGTGTATGTGGCTTACCTGCTGCTCTACAGGCGCGACTATTTCGACAAGATGCGCAATATGCTTTTCATGCTGGTGATGGTGCTTATCTTCACCGTGGCGGCTTCGTTTGCGCAGCAGGACAATGAACTCAACATCTATATAGTGCCGTTTGCCATAGTGCCGATATTCACCCGCGTGTTCTTCGACTCGCGCACGGCCTTCTCGCTTATTTTGATCATCGTGGCCATCTGTTCGCTCACCCTCCACAATCCGTATGAGTTTATGCTCTTGCAGATAGTGACGGCCATTACCTCGATCTACTCGCTGCGCGAACTGACCTCGCGCTCTCAGCTGATGCGCACCATGCTGCTGGTGGTTGTGAGCACGGCGCTCGTCAAGTTTGGCTACGACCTGAGCCAGGGCCTGTTCGCGTCGCTCGACACCTCGTGGTACATCCGCATCGCTATCAACGGAGTGCTCCTGCTGTTTGCCTACCCCGCCATGCTGCTGTTTGAGAAACTGTTTGGCTTTGTGAGCAGCGTGACGCTCGTAGAGCTGAGCAATGTCAATACACCACTGCTTCGCCGCCTGTCGAAAGAGGCTCAGGGCACGTTTATCCACTCTATGCAGGTGGCTAACCTCTGTGCCGAGGTGGCAACTAAGCTCAACGCCGACGTACAGCTCGTCAGGACCGCGGCCCTGTACCACGACATCGGCAAACTTGCCAACCCCGCATTCTTCACTGAGAATCAGTTTGGCAATAACCCCCACGACCGCCTGCAGGAGAAGCAGAGCGCCCAGATTATCATTCATCACATTTCCGACGGCGTGGAGCTGGCCGACAAACACAGGCTGCCCGCCGCCATCAAGGAGTGCATAGCCACTCACCACGGGCGCAGCAAAGCCAAATATTTCTATGTCAATTTCGTCAACAAGCACCCCGGCGAGCCTGTCAACGAGGAACTGTTTACCTATCCCGGACCCAATCCGCGCACCAAGGAGCAGGCTATCCTGATGATGGCAGACTCTGTGGAGGCCGCCTCGCGCAGCCTCAAGGAGATGACCGATGAAAACCTGCGCAAGCTGATAGACAATATTATAGACCAGCAGGTGGCCGACGGCTACTTCAAGGAGTGCCCTATCACCTACCGCGAGATTGCTATGGCCAAGGATTCGCTCGTGGCAAGCCTCAAGACCGTATATCACACCCGCATCAGCTATCCCGAGATGGCCCGACCCGCCGAGGAAACTCCCGCTCAGCCCGCCGCTGGAGCCGAGGCTTCTGCCGCCAGTGCTGCTAATCCGGCGTCCTCTGCCGACAATAATGCGACAAGGCCATGAGGCGCTTTGTAGTGATGGGCGCCACGTCGGGCATTGGCCGCGAGATTGCGCTCGAGTTGATAAACGAAGGCATGTATGTGGCATTGGCCGGTCGCCGCGCTGAGTTGCTGCAGGAGATGGCGCAGCAGTGGCCCGGCCAGGTGAAATACGCCGCCATCGACGTGAACACCCCCGAAGCCACGGCGCAGCTCGATGCCCTGATTGCCGACCTCGGCGGCATGGACTGCTATATCCATGTCAGCGGAGCCGGGCATTATAATCCTGAGCTCGAGGCCCCTAAGGAGATGGTGGCTGCCGAGACCAATGTGGTCGGGTTTACGCGCATGATCGACGCCGCCTTTAACTGGTTTGTGGCCCACAGTCAGCCAGGCCACATAGCCGCCGTCAGTTCTATCGCCGGTACCAAAGGCCTGGGCGCAGCGCCCGCCTATTCAGCCTCCAAGAGATTTCAAAATACCTACCTCGACGCCCTCGACCAGCAGGCCCGCATGCGCCGTCTGCCCATAAGGTTTACCGACATCCGCCCGGGTTTTGTAGATACCGATTTCCTCAAGGGCGCCCACTTCCCTATGCTGCTCAAGCCCGATGCCGTGGCGCGCAAGGCCGTGAGGGCAATCCTGCATCGCCGCAAGACCTGCACCATAGATTGGCGCTACGCAATATTGGTGGCTCTGTGGCGCTGCGTGCCCCGCTGCGTGTGGTGCCGTCTGCGCGTAAAATGACAGTATAGTATGCCAAAATGTGGGTAGAATGCTAAAAAACTACTCTTTTTGGCCCTAAAAATTATCGCGTATTACATATTTATATTATTTTTGCCGATAGATAATCATTTAAAACAAAATAACTATGGCTTTTTTAACAGACGAAAAACTTGTGATCGTTGGTGCAGCCGGCATGATCGGCTCCAACATGGTACAGACCGCCCTCACACTGGGCTTAACCTCTAATATCTGTCTCTACGACGTATTCTCACCCGAAGGCGTGGCAGAAGAAATGCGCCAGAGCGGCTTTGACGGTGCTACCATCGTAGCTACCACCGACGTGGCTGAGGCATTCAAGGATGCAAAGTACATCATTTCTTCAGGCGGCGCTCCTCGCAAGGAGGGCATGACCCGCGAAGACCTCCTCAAGGGCAACTGCGAAATCGCAAAGGGCCTTGGCGAGAATATCAAGAAGTATTGCCCAGACGTAAAGCATGTGGTAATCATCTTTAACCCTGCTGACCTCACCGGTCTCGTGACATTGCTCTACTCAGGCCTTAAGCCAAGCCAGGTAACTACCCTCGCAGGTCTCGACACAACCCGCCTCCAGAGCGCCCTCGCTAAGAAGTTTGGCGTAAAGCAGAACGAAATCACCGGTTGCGCAACCTATGGTGGCCACGGCGAGCACAGGGCAGTATTCGGCAGCCATGTAGAGGTAGCCGGCCGCAAGCTTATCGACATTATCGGCACTCCTGAGTTCCCAACCGAGGAGTGGGAAGAAATGAAGACCGCAGTTACCCAGGGCGGTAGCGCAATCATCAAGCTCCGTGGCCGCAGCTCATTCCAGAGCCCATCGCAGCTCTCTGTAGAGATGATCGCCAGCGTAATGGGCGGCAAGCCATTCCGCTTCCCAGCCGGCACATACGTGCAGACCGACAAGTATCAGAATATCATGATGGCCATGAAGACCACCCTCGATACCACTGGCTGCCACTACGAAGTGCCACAGGGTACTGCTGAGGAGAACGCTAAGCTCGACCAGAGCTATGCACACCTTTGCAAGATGCGCGACGAACTCGTGACCCTCGACATCGTGCCAGAAATCGCTAAGTGGGGCGAAATCAATCCAAACCTCGCTTAATAAACCGGCAGTCTGCGCAAAGCAGCCGCCATACAGAATACAAGCCCAGACATGCCGCCATGGCGTGTCTGGGCTTGGTGCGTCCCGCGCCGAGCATCGGCCAGCAACTCAGCTCGCATTTGAGTCGTCTGCTCCCCTAGGCGAGGGGAGCTGTCGCGAAGCGACTGAGGGGTCGATAGCATAATTGTTGCTATTCAGTCATTTGTGCTTGTTGGACCTCCGTACCCCTCTGGCTCTTCGAGCCACCTCCCCTCCTCAGGGGAGGAGACGACTCAATCACATCATTTGTTTTACTGGACACTAATATATTAGTATCGTCCGTTAACTCCCTTTAACTCCTCCTTAACTCCTTTAATTTTTTTGATTGGCGAAGCCCTTTTTCTTCCCGTAGGGACTTTTTGATCATATTGATATTATATTTATCCCCACGTATTTTCCACTGAGCCGTATTTTTTGCATAAAGCTCTCCAATAAATTAGTTTCATTATTTTCTGCGCAAACTGTTTGTAAATGAGCGGTTTTGAGGCTTCTGCGGAATGAAATGCAAAAAAAATATCGAAAATCAATAAAAAAGACTCAAAAAATTGTGCTGTTTCAAAATAATGTTATACTTTTGCACTAGAAAATTATGCTGCGGAGCAAAAAGTCAGCCACATGGGATGATTTCCGCGGCAGCCAGAAAAAGAACACACGTTTGCTTTGCCTTGACTGGCGTAGCTTTATGCTGGTCAAGAAAATTGTAATTTTTTCATAGATTTGTCTCTCCGTCGTCATTCGTTAGAATCGCGCCGGGGAGTTTTGTTTTTATATACCCCTTTCGTTTTAAGTCTATCGTTTTTAAAAGTGCATATTTGTTTCCAGAAGTTTTAAAACATTTGAATTATTAGTGTCCGGTAAAACAAATGACTGTGATTGAGTCGTCTCCTCCCCTGAGGAGGGGAGGTGGCTCGAAGAGCCAGAGGGGT
>JAZUHM010000148.1:0-2759 GCA_045641725.1 Bacteroidaceae bacterium
CCTCACCCCAAAAACTAACCCCTAAACACCACTACTATGAAAAAGATATTACTGGCCTCAATCATGGCCCTCGTGAGCCTCAGCAGCATGGCTCTCAGCAACTCTAAGATACGCGAACACGCTCGCTTCCTGAGCGACCGAATGGCATACGAGCTCGACCTTAGCCCGATGCAGTATGACGACATCTACGAGATCAACTACGATTTCATCTACTCCGTCAACCAGATAATGGACGACGTGGTCCGCGGATACATCGACGCCGTCGATAAATACTACGACTACCTCGACTATCGCAACGACGACCTCCGCTTTGTGATGAGCCACTCGCAGTACTCCAAGTTTATGAGATACGAGTACTTCTACCGCCCAATCTACGTGCTGCGCAACGACTGGCAGTTCCGCATCTACAGCGTCTATGGCAACCGCTCGTTCTTCTACTTCGACCGCCCATCAGGCTACTACAGCTACGTCGGAGCCCACAACCGCCGCTACTATGCCAACGGCTACTATGGCAACCGCTACTCAGCCGCCAACCGCTATGCCGCCAACGTCCGCATACGCGACTCACGCGACTTTGACCTCTATCGCCGCAACGATTTTGGCGCCAACCTCCGCCTGCGCTCTGAGCACCAGCGCGACAATCACTACAACAACGCCAACCAGCACAACCGCGCCAACGACCGCCGCTACCGCGACAATAGCAAAAATGTCAACAGCCCATCCATCAACAAGCGCAACCAGCAGCCAGCCCCAAGCGGCAAGGTAGTAAGAAGCGGCCGCGGCTAACCCCCCGACCCGCGCCCAAACCGCGCATCACCACGCACACACGGCCCGCCGCAATCAATCCGGCCCGCCCAAGCCACATAAGCCCCGCAGTCACCACGACTGCGGGGCATTTTTGCGCGCCCAAAATCCCACAAAATGCGCCCTCCAAAAAACAAAGTGCGCGCTAATTTCTGTTCACAGCGCTGTGAACGTTTGTTCACAGCGCTATGAACGATTGTTCACAGCGGTGTGAACGATTGTTCACAGCGCTGTGAACAGAATTTAAGTCGCACTCCGCAAAAATAAGTGCGCACAAAAAGCAAATCCGCTCGCACCAAAACTACCACCTCGCGCGCAACATTTTATTATAATAAGTGCGAGAATATGTAATTTTTTAGTCTAATTCAGCCATAAAACTTTGGTGGATGGTGAAAAAATGCTAAATTTGCAGAGCCTATGTGCCACACACGCGCATACCGAGGCAACCGACACAGAGAAAACAACAAATTTTAATAATTCATTTAATAACATTTTAATTTATGTGGTTAACTAATTCTTCAATCGGAAAGAAAGTGCTGATGTCTGTTACCGGCTTCGCACTTATCCTCTTCCTGACATTCCATGCATGCATGAATGTCGTAGCCCTGATTAGCGGAAAAGCTTACAACATGATCTGCGAATTCCTGGGCGCAAATTGGTATGCCGTAGTAGCTACAGCCGCCCTGGCTGTGCTGGTGCTCGTGCACTTTGTCTACGCATTCATCCTCTCAGCTCAAAACCGCAAGGCACGCGGCGAAAACCGCTACGAAGTAGCAGCCAAGCCAGCCAAGGTTGAATGGGCCTCACAGAACATGCTCGTGCTCGGCATCATCGTGATCCTGGGTATGGTGCTCCACCTCTACAACTTCTGGTACAACATGATGCTCGCAGAGCTCATCCACCGTCCAGACGCAGCAGTATATGGAGCCGACGGTATGCACTGGATTCAGCAGACATTCGCAGGCGGCTGCTGGGTAAGCTATCTCTACTCAGGCCTCTACCTCGTATGGCTCGCAGCCCTCTGGTTCCACCTCAGCCACGGCTTCTGGAGCGCACTCCAGACCCTCGGCCTCAGCGGCAAAGTATGGTTTGAGCGCATCAAGACAATCGGCAACGTGTGGGTAGCACTCGTAATCCTCGCATTCGCAGCCGTAGTTATCGCATTCACATTCTGCCCAAATTGCGTAGGATAATCGATTAACATTAAAACAGACTATTCAACAATGAAAACTCTCAATTCAAGAATACCAGAAGGTCCAGTAGCAGAAAAATGGACCAACTATAAGGCTCATCAAAGACTGGTGAACCCAAAGAATAAGCTGAAGCTTGATGTAATCGTAGTCGGCACAGGTCTGGCAGGCGCCAGCGCAGCCGCATCTCTCGGCGAAATGGGCTTCAACGTAATCAACCTCTGCATCCAGGACCCTCCACGCCGCGCTCACTCTATCGCAGCTCAGGGTGGTATCAACGCAGCCAAGAACTATCAGAACGACGGCGACCCTGTATATCGCCTCTTCTACGACACCGTAAAGGGTGGCGACTACCGTGCTCGCGAGGCTAACGTATATCGTCTGGCTGAGGTGTCAAACAGCATCATCGACCAGTGCGTAGCCCAGGGCGTGCCATTCGCACGTGAATACGGCGGCATGCTCGCCAACCGCTCATTCGGTGGCGCTCAGGTTAGCCGCACATTCTATGCAAAGGGCCAGACAGGTCAGCAGCTCCTCCTCGGTGCTTACAGCGCTTTGAGCCGCATGGTTGAGGCTGGCAAGGTTAAGCTCTACACACGCTACGAAATGGAAGACGTAGTACTCGTTGACGGTCGTGCTCGCGGTATCATCGCCAAGACCCTCGTCACAGGTAAGCTCGCGCGCTTCTCTGCCCACGCAGTTGTAATCGCTACCGGCGGCTACGGCAACGCATACTTCCTCTCTACCAACGCTATGGGTTGCAAC
>JAZUHM010000149.1:0-7799 GCA_045641725.1 Bacteroidaceae bacterium
ATCAGATTGCAAATATTGCCGACGGACAGTTTACTATCAGCGACGGCGGTGTGCCATTGCACGCACAGCAGTCTGGCAGCGTGCTTGTGCGCTGGGCTGCCGAGGCAAACAATGCTTCTACCTGGAACTTCCAGAAGGTGAATGTGGAAAATGCAGAGGCTGCAATCGGCTTCACCACAGTAGAGCAGGGCAAGGTGACCACAGGTATCGGCAACAAGAATGTGCCAATCCTGCGCAGCACCATTAATGTGGCTGGTCTCACCGGCACTGTTGACATTCAGGGCGTGAAGGGTAAGATCGTGGCTACCGACAAGGCCAACGTCAAAGCAGTTCGCGCTTACTTCGCCAAGAATGCCCAGGAGCTCTTTATCGACGCTGACAGCAAGATGACTTGGCGCGAGCAAAACGGCGAGCTCTTTGGCGAGGGCACTATCAGCGCCGATGGCTCTTATACCGTGACCGGCAGCAAGTCTCTCGCACCGGGCACCCATTATCTGTGGATTGCCCTTGACATTGCCGACGACGCTAAGGAAGGCAATACCGTGGACGCCACCATCACCGGCTATACCGTCAACGGCGCCGAAGAGGCAGAGGCCAATGGCAATCCTACCTATGCCGCCACAATATTCCTCAGCGAGGGCAGTGTGCTGATGCCAATGGACAAGGGCTCGCTCTACTACCGCATTCCTGCCATCTGTACCTCGGCTGACGGCAAGCGCCTCGTGGTGCTCACCGACGACCGCAAGAATCATAATGCCGACCTCCCAAGCCACTGCTACGTCGTGGCTCAGTATTCAGAGGACAACGGCAAGACTTGGAGCGATCCTATCACCGTGGCTGGTACTGCCACCACAGGCGGCGACTACGGCCATGGCGACGCTTCGCTCATCACCAACCGCATCAATGGCGACATTATCGGCATCATGACCACATCTGCCAACGGCGCCGGCTATTTTGCCTCAACTCCGCAGAAGCCACAGACCTGGAAGACCATCACCAGCCACGACGGCGGTCTCACATGGGAAAAGCCCGTTGACCACACCAAGGAACTCTATGCGGCCGGCAGTCCTAACCCCAACTGGTTGGGCGGTTTCACCGGCTCTGGCGCAGGTTTGCAGAAGCGCGACGGCACACTCGTGTCGCCATTCGTAAACCGCGAGTCTCCTGACGGCTCTGATCAGAACGTCACCCAGAACTACTACAACTTCATGTCAAAGGACGGCGGCAAGACCTGGTATGTAAGTGGCGTGAGCGGCACCAAGGCAGCCGACGAGCCTAAGGTGCTTGAGCGCAACAATGGCGACCTCTCTATCAGTGTACGCGCCAGCGGCTATAACTACCACAATGTGACCAGCGACGACGGCAAGACCTGGAAGATGGCATCGCAGACTCGCTTCACATCAGGTTTCAACGGCAACGCCTGCGACGGCGACTATATGTACTGGTGTTCTAAGCTCGACGGCAACCCATGGAACATCGTGCTCCAGACCATGCCTAACAGCGGCAGCCGCCAGAACGTCAGCATCGCACTCTCTACCGACGAGGGCGAGACCTTCGGCACACCTAAGACAGTCTGCCCACGCGGCTCAGCATATAGCTCGACCACCATCCTGCCCGACGGCACCTGTGGTATGTATTACGAGGAGAACGGCCTCTACGGCGGCTACACCATGCGATTTGTACGCTTCTCGCTCGATTGGGCAAGCAATGGCAAGTACAAGTTCACCGACGAGGCTCCATTCTATCCTATCCAGACCAAGGTAGATGTTACCATGCCCGACTATGGCCGCGACAAGGACGCAGCCGGCCAGCTCACCGGCCAGGCATTCCGCGTGCTGACATTGCCATTTGAGGCCGAGATACCAGCTGGCATGACTGTGTATGAGTGCACCGACGATACCCTCCAGTTCAGCGACAACGGCACCATGCGTACTGCTGTAATCCTCATGGAGAAGTACGACAACACCCTCGAGGCCTTCCACCCCTACATCATCACCGCTAGCAACGACGCCACCTTCACCTTCGAGCGCCCCATCTCTGAGTGGGAGCCAATGGAGATGACTGAGGGTTGTGCTGCCGTGTCAGGCCCATTGTGCGGCCAGCTCGTCAGCAAGCCAGTTGTAGGCAACGGAACCACCATCTTCGGCAACATCCGCTACAACGCCTCAAGAGGCGGTCTGGTCTTCAACCGCGTCACCAAGAACACCTCGCTCAATGTGCCAGCCTATGAGGGCTACTACACCAAGACCTTCACTACTATTCCTGATGGCATCCGCGTGTTCAACGAAGACAACGACCCAACCGGTCTTGATTCGGCACTTACAGCATCGGGAGCAGCCGAGGGCGGCGACGGCCAGATCTACGACCTCAATGGCCGCAAGGTGCTCACCATCCCTGCCCAGGGTCTTTACATCCAGAATGGCAAATTGCAGAAGAAGTAAATAGGGTAGGTAGTTTCCCCCCTATACCTTATTTAATAATATACAGCGGTCCGCGAGAAGTCGTGGGCCGCTATATTATTGTTGTCCGGTAAAAAATGTCAAATCGTTTGCAATAGATTAGTTCTCAAGGTGCTGTGCCTATTTTTCAAAAAGGGCTTATTTTGAGCCGTCTGCTCCCCTAGGCGAGGGGCAAATGCGAGCAGCATTTGGCAGGAGCCCTTTGAGGCACCACCAGCCTCAAAGGAAATAGCGACGCAAGGGGGTCGAAGACTGTCGCGAAGCGACTGAGGGGTCGATAGTATAATTTGTTGCTATTCAGTCATTTGTACTTATTGGGCCTCCGTACCCCTCCGGCTCTTCGAGCCACCTCCCCTCCTCAGGGGAGGAGACGACTCAATTACAATCATTTGTTTTACCGGGCACTAATATTTTCGATAATTTGCGGACAATTTCGATAATTTTCGTTGAAAAACCTTGCACCGTCAGTTATGCGCGCGAATCTAAATTAGAGAAAAATCTGTCTTATTGCGGACTGAAAAAATCTAAGTGCGCGCTAAATTCCGTTCACAGCGCTGTGAACAAACGTTCACAGCGCTATGAACAATCGTTCACAGCGGTGTGAACAACTGTTCACAGCGCTGTGAACGAAATTTATCTCGAAGCGCGATATTTTTAGCGCGCAGAAAATCTTGTTGAAAAGGCTCTCAAAAGCCTGAATATCAATCGATGTGGCGGCATTGTCGCGTGCGGACTGAAATTACTCGGTTTTTGCATGCGAATTGTGGCGCCGTGTTAAAAATCAAGGCCGATTTGGAATTTTTTGCCGTGAAAAATCATATTTTTTACGGGGGGGGGAGTTTTTTCGTGGAAAATCGTTATATTTGCTCCAAATTTAATTTGAAATAACGATGATGAAGAATTATTTGTTGAGAATTGTAGTTTTTGCATGCGTTGTGTGCCTTGGCGGTACCCTTGGCGTATGTGGTCAGGATTTGGTGGAGCCGTCAGTCACCCTGCCCGGCAGTGGTAAGCCCGAGCATGTCTATACCATGAAGAATGCGCAGGATTATTACGTCAGTGCAGCTCTGGCGCCAACCCGCACTCCGGCCAACTATGCGCAGTTTGCCATGTATGCTGTTGAGGGTGTGGCCAACGCGTATTACATATATAATGTGACTGCGGCCCAGTGGCTGACCTACGACAAGGCGGCTTCTTACGACAATCAGACCGGTTTCCTCAAGATGAGCGTTTCGCGCAACGATGGTGCTTATTTTATGCTTAACAATTACCAGGGCACCAACTACGAGATTGCGCCATACAACACTACCGGCGTAGAGGGAAAATACCTCAACTGGTATCGCGGCGTGGGTGCCGACAATCCGCTCGACGGCTCAGTGTCGTTGGGACTTTGGCGCGACCGCGGTTCTGCCGACAATGGCAGTCGCTGGACCTTTGCCGAGACTAACAAGGAGTACGACTATACCGTCTTTTCATCGGGTATGCCGTCGAATGCCGTGATTACCATCAAGGGCACGGAATATCGCGGTGTCAATGCGCAGGGTGATACACATTTCAAGGCCCAGACGGTGGCCGACGATGAGGTCAGCGTGGTTTGCGGCGGCGGCTATGTATATTCGCTCAGCATCGACAACAACAATCATCAGATCAACGTCAATTTCACCCAGATGTTCAGCCCTACGGCATCGGTTGACGCAGAGGAGAAGTCAATCTACCTGCTCAAGATGCCAGCGGCGTATGTATGCAAGAGCGGCACCAATCTGGCTCACACCACTCGCAAGAGTGAAGCCGCCCGCATCATCTTTATTGAAGACCAGACCAACCTCGGCCGCTATTATATCTACAATACCACCTCCCGCGAGTATATCTATTACACTCAGGCGGCCAACGGCAGCAGTGTCAAGTCGCAGTCCAGCAGCAATGTGCGCACCACCCGAACCTTAGGTCAGGCCAACACCTGGCAGATTGTGCTCCGCAACGACGAGGAGTCGGTGAGCATTATCCCAGGCTCGGTGGCAGCTGTCAGCGGCAGCAGCCCATCGTGGAATTTCACCGGCGGGATTGCCCAGGGATGCGTGCTTAACCTCTGGAGCGCCAGCGATAGCAATTCGGCTTGGCAGATAATCGACCCGTCAGCCGGCTCATTGCCATGCGCCACATTGATGTACGCACTGCCAGGTGCAGAATATATGCACAAACTCGTGACCAACGAGGGCGAAACCATTGAGAGCATAGATTTTGGCGCGCTCACCAATATGGAACTCAAGAGCGACCGCGAAAACGTTGGCAACCACTATAAATATGTTCGCGGATATGCGCCCGAGACTGAGGGAGAATATTCCTATATCGTCAACATACGCAATGCCGATGGCGACCTCGAGACAGCCACTGTCAAGCTCACCGTCAGCCGCATGCTGCAGTCGCCCACTCCAATGATGGGCTGGCTCACCTGGAACTGGTTTGCTCGCGCTATCAGCCACGACAAAGTGGTTGCAGTGGTGCAGGGTATGCAAAACAAGGGCCTCATCGACGCAGGCTACAACACTATCGTGCTCGACGACGCTTGGGCAGAGCCTACTCAGGACAAGTCTAAGCTCAACTACGACGCCGCTAAATTCCCTAAGGGCATCAGCGGCTTCAAGGAGGCCTGTCTGGCCATTAATCCCAAGATTAAGGTAGGTATCTACAGCGATGCCGGCCGCATGACATGCGAAAACTATCAGCCAGGTTCTTATGGTTTTGAGGCACAGCACATGGCCCTCTTCGACAAGTGGAACGTAGATATGCTCAAATACGATTTCTGCAACAGCGAGAGCTCGGCCTATGCCAGCTACAAGGCCATGGGCGCTGCCATTGCCGAGGTTAACAAGCAGCGCATCGCACGCGGCGACGACCTCTTCTCGTTCAATATCTGCGAGTGGGGCAGCAATAAGCCTTGGACCTGGGGCGCTGAGGCCGGCGGCTGCAGCTGGCGCTCTACTCCCGACGCCCGCGAGAGCTGGATTGGCAATCATGGCCGTCCCGGCGTGCTTGCTGGCGTTGACGAGGTGCGCAACCTCTGGATGTGGGCAGGTGTCAACCGCTTCAACGACCTCGACATGATGTGCATCGGCCTCCACGGACTCGGCGGCCCCAGCAATAATACGGCAGATCACATGTCAAACGGCGGAGTTATCGCCGGTCTTACCGATGAACAGGCCCGCAGCCAGATGAGTCTGTGGAGCATGTTGGCCAGCCCGCTGGCGCTGACCGCCGATTTCCGCGCCACACCTAAAGCAGAGGCCAACAACTCAGCCGGCACGCTGCCAAAACCACTCATCACCAATGCCGACCTTGCCACCCTGACCAATGCTCAGGTTATCGCCATCAATCAGGATGTGCTCGGCCAGCAGGCAGAGTATATGGCGGCCCTCTCTACCGGCACAACCATGTATTCCGCGACAGGCTACGACGTTTATGTAAAAGACCTCAGCGAGAGCCGAGTGGCAGTGGCAGTCATCAACCGTGGCGGCACAGCCATCACAGGTCCAAACCTCAATGTGAGCGATTTGTATCTCGATGTCTCAACCGAATATAACTGCCTTGAGGCGTGGAGTGGCCTTGAGTCAACCGTTACAGGCGTGCTCTCTACAGGCAAGCTCAAAGGCAATGAGACAAAAATCTTTATCCTCGAGGATGCCAATGCTACAGCAGTAAGCAGCGCACAGCAATCTGCCGCCAGCAAGCCCACGTCAAAGACCTACAACCTGCAAGGCCAGGTAGTATCCGCCTCCACCGCCGGCATCGTGATAGAAAACGGCATGAAAATCAGAAAATAACGAGACAGCATCTCAGTTTTAAGCTAGCGGACGGTATTGCACTCACTATGCAATATCGTCCGCTGGCTTAAAAGTAAAACCAATCTCCCCGAAATGGTGTTAAGTTTTCGTTGAAAGTTTCATTTTTATAGTCATTTCGGGGGAGGTAAAAAATATTTTATTATATTTGCACCAATTATTAAAAGCAATTTATCTTTATCATGAAAAAACTAATTTTGTTTTCAGTGTTTGCCATGTGCGCCGTGTTGGGCGCTGTGGCTGACAGTTTGCTGCCTTCTGAGACTTTGCCAGCCAACGGAAGGCCCGAACATCTATACACTATCGTCAATGGCAACGGCATGTATATGAATGCCTCTACCTCGCCCACACAGACCGAGGCTAACTACGCTATGTTTGCGTTCTATCAGGTCAGCGGCAAGGAGGATGCCTATTATATATACAACTATACCGCCAAGAAGTGGTTGAACTACACTCGCGCCACAAGCTACGACAACAAGGTGGCTTTTGTGACGTTGGGTGCCAATAAGGTTTCTACTACTTACTGGCAAGTGGGCAAGACCAACAACGGCGATTTGCAAATCCAGCCTTATACCACCGCTGGTGTGCCTGCTGGCAAGTATCTGAATTTCTACGGCGGCACTTCCAACTATCCCCTCGATGGCACCAAGACCGTGGGCCTCTGGCAGCAGGATGGCAATTCCGATGCCGGCAGTCGCTGGATTATCAAGGAGGTCGATGCCACGGAATATAACTATGTCATTGAGTGCGCTGACGACGTGACCGTGTCTATTGCCAACAAGGCTTACAAGAACGGCGACACCTATACTTGTGTGGGAAAAATCAATCCTGCCACTGTCTCTGCCTTTGCTCCGGCTGGCCAGTTTGCTGTAGTGCAGGTGGATAACACCGCCAGCGCTATCAAGGTGACTACCGTTGCGGCGCCTCAGCAGCCGGCTGCAGTGCCTTATGTCAATGCTGCAGTCTATCCTTTCCAGCAGGATGAGGTGGGCGCTGCGCAGTCATTGGTGGACAATGGTGTCTATACCTTATATAATAATGTGCTCGCAGCCAGCTTTGTCAAGGTAGGCGAGAGCATTTATTTCGGCGGTAGTCAGGCTATGGATCTGCAGGCCGGCACCGAGCCCTTTACCGTTGCCTTTGGCAGTGGCGATGTGGTGGCTGCCAGCATGATGAAGATGACGAGTCTCGAGTTGCAGACCCTCACCGGCGATGCCAATGCTGTGGGCGGTGCAGAGCACTACGACGGCGTGGCGCTGGTAGCAAACTACGAATATACCTATGGCCAGGGCACTCTCCTGGTAGAGTGGAAGGCCGTTTTGCGCGACGGCAGCCACTATCTGCGCACAGAGATGGAGCTCAAGGGCCAGGGCGACGTAGATATGTACAACGTCATTCCATTGATTTACAATGTAGATACCAAGGCCGCAGGCAGCACGCCACAGGTGGTGGGCAATACCCGCGGCGCTGTATTGATGAGCAATAAGATTTTTGCCGGATTGGA
>JAZUHM010000150.1:0-4412 GCA_045641725.1 Bacteroidaceae bacterium
GCCTCCCTCCTGCAGTGCGCGCAGTGTGGGCAGTGTGCTGTCGAGTGTGGGATGTCCGGCGCAGAAGTAGATAGACAGGATGTTGCCGGACTTTTGCTGGAAGAGTTGGTTTATGCGGTTCATGTTTTTATTTTTCTTTTATTAACTAATCGGTTATGTTGTCGAGGAATTGCTTGATTTTGAGGGTGTTCTTGAGGGCTGGCGCGTCTTCAAACTTGCTGTTGAGGTCGTAGCCGGCCAGTTGCGGGTGGCGGAGCCTCATTATCTCGGCGGCATTGTCGGGCGAGAGGCCGCCGCTCAGCAGAAATGGGGTGCGGCCGGCGTATTGGCCAAGTATCTCGTGGTCAAAGGTGCGCCCGCTGCCGCCTTTTTCCTTGCAGAAAGTGTCAAACAGGAAGTAGTCGGCCACGTCCTCGTACTGGCGTGTGCCCTCAAGGCTCTCAGCGCTTTGTATGCTGAATACTTTTATCAGGCCAAGGCCGGGGTGCGCAGCCTTTACCTGCTGGCAAAACTCGGGCGTTTCCCGTCCGTGGAGCTGCACGAAATCGAGGCCGAATTCCGCGACGCGCTGCGAAATAAAACTGAGGTCTGCATCCACAAACACGCCGACGCGCTTTGCCCTGGCGGGCATGTATTCCGGCACTTCGGTCACAAAGCGGCTCGAGGGCGGATAAAATATAAATCCCATCAAGTCGATGCCAAGCGCTTCGACCTCGCGAATGTTTTGCGCCTCGCGCATTCCACAGACTTTGGTAATCATGATTTTTGTAATAAGGATAGTATGGAATAAAGTCTTACAATTGGCTTATGAAGTCGCGCAGAGCGGCTGCGGGGTCGGGAGTCTTCATAAAGCGCTCGCCCATTAGAAATCCCTGATAGCCACACATCTGCAGCATCTTGACGTCGGCCGGATTGGCGAGGCCGCTCTCGCTTATCTTGACGAACTCCTGCGGAATCTTGGCGGCCAGCTGCACCGAGGTCTGTATGTCGGTCTTAAAGACGTGGAGGTTTCGGTTGTTTACCCCCACCACGCTGATATGTTCGCTCACATAGTCCAGCTCTGCCTCGCTGTGTATTTCGAGCAAGGTGTCGAGCCCCAGTTGGCGGGCCGTGCGGGCCAGCGATAGGCACTCCTCTTTGCTCAGACACGCCGCGATGAGCAGTATGGCGTTGGCTCCAATCTCTTTTGCCTCAAAGAGCTGGTATTCGTCCACCATAAAATCCTTGCGCAGGATAGGGATGCTGACCATTGGACGGGCGGTGCGCACGAAATCAAGGCAGCCGCCGAAGTATGGCTCGTCGGTAAGGATAGAGAGCGCCGTGGCCCCTGCCTTTTCGTAGGCGGCGGGTATGATTTCGGGCTTGCCCTCTTCCTTGATCCAGCCTTTAGACGGCGATTTGCGCTTGAATTCCGCAATTATGCCGGTGCTGGAGTCCAGCAGCGCCTGGCGCAGCGACAGCGGGGTGGTGCCTGCGCTCTCTTCGGCGTCGATAATGGCCTCTACCTTCTTATAAAGTTCGCGCGGCGGCACGGCCTCTTTTATTGCAGTCAGGTCGTGCCGTTTTCTTGCGCATATTTCTTCGAGAATAGTCATTGCTAGTCTTGTGTGAGTTCCACAAATTTCTGGAATTTCTGCAGTGCCTTGCCGCTTTCGAGCGATTCGCGGGCAATGGCTATGCACTCTTCGATTGGTTTCTCGCTGATGAGATTTATACCGTAGGCCGCATTGGCGATAACGACGTTCTTCTGGCTGTCGGTGGCGGTGTTATAGAGCACGTTGTCGAAGATTTTCATTGCTTCGAGGGCTGTGCTGCCGCCAAAAATCTCCTCGGGCTGAATACGCTTGAAGCCCATAGCCTCAGGCGACGTGATGATTTCGCTGTTGCTGGTCTGCACCTTAAAGTCTGACGTTCCCGAGATTTCGTCGTAGCCGTCGATGCTGTTTACGATGCCGTATTTCACGTCAATCTGGCTGAGGGTGTTGTGGTAGAGGCGCACCTGGCCGATTGTGGCCACGCCAAGCAGCTGATAGGCTGGGCGGCATGGGTTGACCAGCGGGCCGAGCAGATTGAAGCATGTGGGGATGCCGAGAGCCTTGCGCACTGGGGCCACAAACTTCATGCCGTAAGCAAAAAATGGGGCGTGGAGATAGGTGAAGTTGCTCTCCTCCAGACATTTCAGCAGCTTAGATTGGTCGCGCTGGAACTTTACGCCGTGGTTTTCGAGCACCGAACTGGCGCCAGACACCGATGTGGCGGCGTAGTTGCCGTGCTTGGCCACTTTATAGCCCGCGCCGGCCACGATAAAGCAGGCGCAAGTGGAGATATTGAATGTGTTTTTGCCGTCGCCACCGGTGCCCACAATGTCCAGCACCTTGTATGGCGAGAGGTCAACGGCGGTGCCGGTTTCGAGGAGGCCGTCGCGGAAACCGAGCAGCACATCGGGCGTTATTCCCTTGATTTGCAGCGCCATAAGCAGGGCTGCAATCTGGTCGGTAGGGTATTTCTCTTCGGTGATATTGAGCATCACCTGCTTGATTTCAGCTCTCGTGGGATATTCTCCTTCTACGAGTCTTTTGAGTAGTTCTTTCATGTATTAGTTGTTTAGCCAGTTATTAATCATTGTTATGCCGTCGGGGGTGAGCACAGACTCCGGGTGGAACTGAATGCCGCGCACATCGTATTGCTTGTGGCGCAGTGCCATAATCTGCCCCTCCTTGCTGCGGGCTGTGACCTCGAGACAGTCGGGCAGCGCCTTGTCATCCACCACCCATGAGTGGTAGCGGCCCACCTGCACCTCGGGCGCCAATCCCTTGAAGAGAATTTCGTCGGTATCAACGTCCACAGGGGTCTGCACGCCGTGGAAAACCTCGCTTAGGTTGATCAAACTGCCGCCAAACACCTGGCCGATGGCCTGATGGCCGAGGCAGACGCCGAGTATTGGCTTCTTGCCGGCATATTCCTTGATGACATCCAGCAAAAGGCCGGCTTCTTCGGGAATTCCTGGGCCCGGCGAGAGGATAATCTTGTCGAAATCCTCCAGCTGAGGCAGTTTGAATTTATCGTTTCTATATACTGTCACCTCGGCTCCGAGCGCTTTGACCAGATGCGAGAGGTTGTAGGTAAAAGAGTCGTAGTTGTCGATGATTACAATCTTCATAACTTACATGTTTTCAGCCATTAGTATTGCGGTGCGCAGGGCTCCGAGTTTATTGTTCACTTCCTGCAGTTCGTATTCCTCGTTGCTTTTGGCCACGATGCCGCCGCCCGCCTGAAACCACAGCTCATTGTTGCGGCTGATGAAGGTGCGGATTACGATTGCCTGGTTCAGACTGCCGTCAAATCCCACAAAGCCGATGCAGCCGCCGTAAGCGCCGCGGTTGTGAGGCTCATATTTGCTGATAAGCTCCATCGCCTTGACTTTTGGTGCGCCCGAGAGGGTGCCGGCTGGGAATGTATCTACAAAAGTCTTGATTGAATCTGCGTCGGTGTCCATTTGTCCGCTCACGCGGCTCACGAGGTGAATCACATGGCTGTAGAATTGCATTTGTTTGTAGCTGTCAACTGTCACGTCGTGGCAATTGCGGCTCAGGTCGTTGCGGGCCAGATCTACGAGCATCACGTGTTCTGCATTTTCCTTCGGGTCGTTGCGCAGGTATTCCGCATTCTGGCGGTCTTTCTCCATGTCGCCAGTGCGTTTGGTCGTGCCGGCAATCGGGTCGATGTATGCTCGGCGATTGCGGATGCAGCAGTGTGTCTCGGGAGAGGAACCAAAGATGCGGAATCCGCCGAAATCGAAGTAGAAAAGGTATGGCGAGGGATTGATGCGGCGCAGTGTGCGATAGAGTTTCAGGTCGTCGCCCTCGTATTTCTGGATAAAGCGGCGGCTTATTACGATTTGGAAAACGTCGCCCCTCATGCAGTGCTGGATACACTTGCGGATATTTGCCTTATGTTCCTCGTCGGTGAGGGTGCTGTAGGGCTCGCCCACGGGATGGAAGCCGTAGGTGTCGGTATTGGCGGTGTTGAGCAGGTTTTCCACGATATTGAGTTTGGGCTCTTCGTTCTCGCGGCAGATTTCTACGAGGTCCAGCGTGTTGTTGTAGTGGTCAAACACCATGAGCTTCTTATATAATATAAGGTACATGTCGGGCGCGTCGTTTTTCTCGGCTGGCTCGTCCATAACGTCGATGTGCTCAAAATATTTTACGGAGTCGAAGGCGGTGTAGCCAAACAGGCCGCAATAGCCGTTGGGGTCGTCTTGGATTTTGAATTGTGCCATGAATTCGTTTATCGCGTCTTCGGGCGTAAACTGGTCGCTTACTTCTTTGTTCTCCACGCTGCCGTCGGGATAGAGCGCTTGTGCCTTGCCGTGGTTTATGGCAATGCTGGCCAGGGGCTCAAAACCTACG
>JAZUHM010000151.1:0-7865 GCA_045641725.1 Bacteroidaceae bacterium
CCTCTTTGTCCACCACCAGGATGTCGTAGTCCACCCTGGCAGCCGAGGCAAAGACGGTGTCGGGCAACAAAGTCTCGTCCACCACCACAGTATCGCTGTCAGACGCCCCGCCCGGGGCGACCTTACCGCCACACGACGCCATTACGGCAAGTCCTGCGGCCATTGTCAAAATACTTAAAAGCTTGAATTTCATATCTTTTCGGAATTAAATTACTTCTCTTTGGCCAGCACCAGCGCCTTGAAGCGCTGCTGCAACTCCAGGCGCTGCTCCTGGCTCATGTCAGGGGCAATCTGGCCCAGCATCTCGGCAAAAGCCTCCAGGCAAACGCCGCGCTCCGAAGCCTTGCCCACGCGCACCCCGCTGGCAAAGTCGCCATGAGGCAAAAAGGCACGATTAAAATGTCCGTCGCTCATATCTATTCATTATTTTCAGCCTCAGCGGTCGGCGCCTGACCCGCATAGCGCGTCAGCCACAGGCGCGGCGTCATGCCAACCACCTGGTTAAACTTGCGATTAAAGGTCGAGGCGCACGAAAAACCGCTCTCGGCCGCCACCACATCCTGCAGACAGCCCGGATGCTGCCGCATATATTGCATGGCGTAGTCAATACGTAGCTTGCCCACAAGCTCGCGAAACGGCATACCGTATTCGCGGTTGGCCAGATACGACAGATAGCTGCGATTAACGCCCAGCGCCTGCACTACATGGTTGAGAGTAATGTCCTCGCGCAGATAATTGCGCTGCTCAATGAGGTAATCATTAAACCTCCGCACCAACTGCACATAGTCGCGGCCGTCCATACCAAGGCCCGCGGCGTTAAGTTGCGAAGCCTCCTTGACAATAGGCACCGGCGCGATGTCAGGTTCTGGCTCCAGCTCCTCCTCGGGCTGCTCAATCGCGGGCGCTTGAGGTTCAGCCCCACTGCGCACCAAATCTGGCAGGCTCAGCCGCTCCGCAGCCACGTTGAGCACCAGGTGGCAGCACGCACTGATTACCACCGTCAGCAAAGCAGCCAACACAGCCAGCACCCAGTCGTAGCCAACACCCACAACCGAGGCGCAACACCTTATAATTAATAGCACAGACACCAGCCACAACAGCCACAACAGCACATGCTGCCGCTGCACCAGACTGCGTCCGCTCATAAAACTCAAAAACTCCTGCATACTCGCGCCACGCCGACAAATACTCACCATGAGCACCACCAGCAAATAGAGCATCTCCAGGCCCACAACCACATAAAACAATTTGCCCGCCACAAACACGTGAGCCAGGCAGATGTCACTATCCAGCCCCGCGGGCAACGCCAGGCCGCTGTTCACATACGGCAACAGAGTCACCGAGTCGCCGAAGCCCACCAGCATATAAAGCAGCAGCGAAATCACGCCAAGCATCATGGGCAAGGCAAACCAGCCAAGCAACCACGCCAAGCGCACCT
Source organism: Bacteroidaceae bacterium (assembly GCA_045641725.1). Lineage (GTDB taxonomy): Bacteria > Bacteroidota > Bacteroidia > Bacteroidales > Bacteroidaceae > UBA6382. The sequence continues at coordinate 1,439 of JAZUHM010000151.1, forward strand.
TTTGGCCGCACTCTATCCACAAAAGCATCAGCAGCAGCGGCACCACAGTGGGCGTCAGAAACTGGCTCACCGCATCAAGCGCCACCAGCACCCGACCGTCAGAGAAATCGTCGCAGAAAGCCGCGTCGCTATAAAACGACACAAACACCACAAACATAATCACACACAGCAGCCACTGCGCCGCCGACTTACCCGGCCGCACCACAGCAGCGCCAAACCACAGCAAACAAGCCGCAGCCAGTGTGTAGATTAACAGTCTCTCTATCATCAGTAAGCAACGATGTTTAAAAATTCTCGATTGATATTTTGCAAAGATAAACAAAACGTCAATACCTGCAAAAAAATACAAATAAAAATAACACTACACATCACAAAACATCAATCCCACAGCCAAAAAACACCACCAAACCGAGCGTACCAGCAAAACAGGCCCCGGCAAATGCCGAGACCTGGAATCAGAACTATTATTTACAATTATAAAACATCAAAACCGTGGGAAGCAAAGCCTTCGTCTGTATCTTCAGAGTCACCTAAACTAATCTCTATAGACTTTGGAGTATCGTCCGGCGAAGCACAAAGCATCGACGTCGTTTCTATTTCCACGCACAAAACCTGTGGTGCTAGATATTGTTTCTTCATAAGACTTACTTGACTTTTAAATATGTTTTACCTCCCTTGATATACATCTGACCAACCACAGGTTCTGCGATTGGGCGGCCCTGCAAGTCGCGATATTCACATGACTCGGTCTCTGCTGTCTGGGCAGAAGTCACACTGGTTAGCGATGCGTCCAAATCAAACATTGGCGAGTGGCTCTCAGGAATATTCAGATAGCATTTGCCAGAGTTAATAGTATAGTGGTCGCCTTGCTTAATCTGATAAAACTTAACGCCTTGCCCTTGATTCTGCATCACATAGCCGCTGGTGGCATCCAGAGGCTGAATAGCACCCACGAGGAGTCCATCTGTTGCAGAGTCAACATAGTTTGCAGGATCGACCGTGCCGCTCACTGTGCCAGAATAGCCTTGTGCTGCATATAATATATAAGGTATATAGGCTGCAAACTCAGAAGCCTCTTCCAAAACCACAGCACCATCCTCAGTTCCTCTTGCAGAGAACGCCTTGAGGCCTGTTGGTATTGTTGCGCTAAATGGCAGAATGCAAGTAGAATACTGGTTTGCCTGGCTGACGTTGAGCGCACAAGAAGCCGGCCAAGTGTCGGTGATGATAGTCTGAGAAAAAGGCTCGGGTATATCGTTTCCCTCCCCTGGCAAAATAAGTTTTGCATTGATAATCTTTACATCAGGTGATGAATATGCTCCATTTTTGCTCAAATCTTTAGTGACATAAATTGTAAAAAGATATCCGTTCTTTTCTTTAAACACTTCTGCCTTTGATGATATACAAGCAACTTTGATAGTAGGTTCATCCAAATTTGAAGAGGAAATAGTATGTGAATATGTTTTTGCACCTCCTCTTCCTGTGGTATATGGATATATATCGGAACCATCATAACTTTCAGTACCGACTGCCATCACAATATTATCACATTTTAGCCCGTCTGGCAATGAAAACTCTACTTGATAACCTGTATAATACTGTGTACCTTCCACAGAAACATAGAAATATGTTCCATATTCATCATCATACAACTCGCTGACCTTTAGTTTGTCTGCGGTAGCATTTACGACACCTGTCAATACAACCAATAATGAAATTATCTTTCTCATCATTTTGAACTTAAATAGTATTCAATAATTCTCACGGCATCTTCAACATCTACGATACCATCATTGTTATAATCATAGATACCCAGACTTAAAACCGTTTCACTTGTTGCGTCAAGATAAGCCTCTACAAGGCGCACGGCATCTTCTGTGTCTATCACGCCGTCCTTATTGATGTCGCCCGTAAGCTGATTGAGGATGTCGCCGCCTTGCGAGAAAGGCTCGCCGGGGACTGCGGGGTCATACTCGGGGGCCACATAGACATATTTGGCCGTGAGGGTGGTATTGTTGTAAGGCATCTGGAAATTGAATGACACGGCATTGCTCTGAAGTTTGCCAGTCTGGTCATACCAGCCAACAAAGCGGTAGTTGGCATTTGCCACTGTGGTCAGGCTAACCCAGCTATCTACGGTAAACATAGCGCCGCTGGTCCTGTTGAAAGAACAAGAGCCGTCGGGGTCGCACTGCAAGTAGAGCACACTGGTCACATTGGGCGTCGGCTCTTTTGGAATGCTGGGATCGTAGTCATAACAGGCCACAAACTCCACATTGCCATCAGCGTCGTTCACAGTATAATTGAATCGCTGCGGGAGTGCGGTGATCTCGTCGTTCTTCTTCCAGTATTTAAACTTAAATATCGTAGATTTGGCAGAGGTGTTGATCGTTCCTGTTTTGCCGAGCTCACTCTTTAGCGCAAGAGTGCTCGACACATTGCACGCCTCGGTTGCCTCTGCCTTTACACTGACTGTGTAATAAGTCTTAAACACAGGCACTCCGGGCTCGTTGGGCGGCGTAGGGTCGTAGTCGCTCTGAGCAAACAGCAACTGGCTGCTTCCCGGGAATATCACGAGAAGCGCCAATAGCAATTTATAGCATTTCATAATCTTCATGCTTAGAGATTAATTACTTTACGCTAACCTTGGTTGCATAGTTGCCAACCTTAACCACATAAATGCCAGGAGCGACGGTGGCCTTGTCGGTGGCGGCTTTTACTACAAGCGAGCCAGCGATGTCGAACACCTTGATCTTATTGTCGCCAACATTGCCAAACTCAATTGCGCCATTTGCGACATTGATTTCCACGCCGGTCTTAGCTGTGATGTCCTCAATGCCTGTAGCGTCGTAGTCTTGTACGAGGAGGAAGCGGTTGTCGAAAGTGCCGCTCTTAGCTGTGAAGCTATAGGCCTTGTCAGAAATATTGACCACTGCGCCGGTCTCATTGTCCTTGAGCAGAACAGGGATGTCTGAGCGGGTAGCCTCGATGGTATAGTCGCCGCCGTTGGTGCTTATAAAGCCGAGCATGACAGTGCCGTCGGCATTTGGACGCTCGTTGATGGCGTACTTAACACCCTGGCCGTCGTGAGAATAGAGCTGTGGCACTGATGCGTCGCTGAAGAACTTGGCGGCGTCGCACTCTGCCTCGTAGGCGAGAGCCTTGTCGTCGTTGAATACCACGCGGGTCTTGTCGGTGCCGTTGGCGCCAGTGATGGTGAGGTTGATGAGCGAACGAGTTGGGTTGGCAGGCTGGAATGCTTTGGCCTTAGCCTTATTCTCTTTATTCTTCTTAGCCTCCTTATGAGTCTGCTGGTTTTCTGCATCAAACTCAACATTCTTGGCGCTTTCAGAAGTCTGTACGAAGAAAGCCTCGTATGGAGCCAGCTGATAATTGTCGTCGCCTGGGCGATAAGCCACGTAGCTCTGAGTCTTGCTGTCCCAAACGGTGATTGGAGCGCCAAACTTCATGTCGTCCATGTCGTAGTAAGAAGTGTTTGGATTACCAATAAAGTTCCAGCTTGCGTTGGCACTGTTGGCAGATGCGTGTACTTGGAGGGCCAAAACCTTGTCTTCTGCACTGATTTCTGCATTTTCCTCTGGCAGACTGAGCACGCCAGCCTTGCTAGTGTGGAAGATATAGCCCTTGCCAGCTACGAGATATTCCTGATCGGCTGGGAGTTTCTTCCAAGAATTGCCGGTGCCGTTCTGGGCGCGCTCGGCGCCGTCATACTCGCGGAAAATATACTGACCCTCGCAGATGATGTCGCTAATCTTTACGTTGAATGGGAAGCTGAAGAAATACCACTTGCCACCAGAAACCTTGATGTCATGGTAGATCTTATTGCCGGTAATGGTAGATTCACCCTCAGCGATGATAGAACCACCCTCGTTGGTATCTGCGTCCTGCTTAACATGCACATCGCCCAACTCCTGATTGACGTCGTCCTTGGTAATCAAGCCCGAGCCCTCGTTAATATCTGCATCTGGTGCACCGTCGATAGCGCCGCCTGTAGATTCTTGAATTTCATAGTCATTGTTGATATAGAAATATTCGTATGGCTCATTGAAATATTTCAAAGTCAAGAATTTACTCCACTGAGTGTCATAATAATAGTTAAAATAACTCTGCTCTGGCACCCAGAGAGTGGCTGTGGTAAATGTAGCAAATGTATTCATATCAATAGAGGTTGGCTCTACGGTGTATGTATATACATTATTTAATTTATTACAACCAGCAAAGGCATTATTGCCAATCTTGGTGATACCAGATGGGACTTTAATAGTCTCAAGATTAGTACAATTTTGGAATGCATAATTATCTATTTTATCCAATGTGGCAGGCATTATTACCTCGTTGAGCGAAGAGCAATATGAGAATGCATATGAATCGATTGCCTTTACATCTTTTGGTACAAATACAGACTTTAAGCCTGTTTGAGCAAAAGCATAAGAAGGGATTCTTGTGATGTTTTCTGGGAGAGTAATTGACTCTAATGAGCCACAACTATTAAAAACATTAGTGCCTAAACTCTTGATTGAATTCGGGAGATTTATACTCACCAAATTTGAGCAACCATTGAAGGCTTGATTTCCTATAGATTCAATTCCTTCGTAGCTTTCTACACTTGTCAAACGGGTACAACCCATAAATGCACTGGGATTTATTTGTATAAGAGTTCTTGGCAGTTTGATAGTATTTAATTTCAATGCACAGTTATAAAATGCATTCGTGCCCAAAATATTATCTTCACTATGATAGCCAGTATAATACGGATAATCATTTGCGACAATGCTTGCATCAGATAAATCCAAGTTCTTGAGATGAATCATCTTGTTGCGAAGAATCATAATGTCATAACTATTGATAGTTCCTGAAATTTTAAGACTAATCACTTTTTCAAGATTTTCTTCACCAATAGTCATGTGTAAAGCAGATTTGTCATCCTGTGCCTCTACATTTACCGACATATCATAATAGCCTTCTACCAAAGGAACAATCTGGAGATTTCTTGCGTATGAAGCCCAATCTCCTGCGGTCTTATATGCCTCATAAGATGCCTCTGGAACAGCAATCAAAGTATGCGAGGGGAACGAAGTTGTAGAAACTGTTTGTGGAGTCGTAGCATGATTGATGACCATATCAAGTTTATTATTATTCCAGAAAGCATATGAGCCAATAGAACTTACAGACTCACCAATAATTGCAGAAGTCAATGATGAGCAATCATAGAAAGCATAATTGCCAATAGAGGACACAGATTGACCAATTACTGCTGAGGTCAATGATGTACAACCGTTAAAAGCTTTTTCGCCAATTGAGATTACGGAATTTGGGATTTCAATAGAGGTCAATGAACGACAACCATTGAAAGCATAATTGCCAATAGAGGACACAGATTGACCAATTACTGCAGAGATCAATGATGAACAGCCACTAAAAGCAGAGCTACCTATCGAAGTTACCGACTCGCCAATTTTAACAGAGGTCAATGAGGAACAATTATTAAAAGCACTGCTACCTATCGAAGTTACCGACTCGCCAATTTTAACAGATGTCAATGAGGTACAATTTCTAAAAGCATAACTACCTACAGTAGCAACATCATCACCTATAGTAACGGATGCAATATTTTTCACATGGTCAAAGCACCAAGCTGGGATTTCTGTAACGCCATCAGGAATAACGCAATCTACTAATTCCTCTTCACCAACATACATTTTTACATAATTCCCAGAATTATTATTGGGATAGGTATACGAGCCATTGCGCGTTGCCTTTATCCAAGACTCAATACTACCAATATGAACCTCGTTGATATTTGAGCAAGAATGAAATGCGAAAGTATTTATTGTTTTTAGTGTTGAAGGTAAATACAAGATCTCTAGATTTAAACAACCTTGAAAAATATAACTTCCAAGAACTTGTACACCCTCTCCAATAATACATTTATTTATTTTATCGCCAAAGATAGAAACGACATTAGTAGAGCTTGTTTTAGCACAAAAACTTGCCGAATTGATTTCAAGAGTAGTAATATTCGTTCCGTAAAAGGCATTATTACTTATTGTAGTTACAGAACTTGGAATTTTCACATAAGCCAATGACGAGCAATAAGAAAACGCTGCATTACCAATACTTGTAATTGATTCTGGCAATATCAAAGAACTCAAATTGGAATTACCTTTAAAAGCCCCCGTACCTATTGCTATAAGATTTTCTGGCAAACTAATAATACCACCTTTTGCTTTTGGGCAAGCAACAACAGTTAATGACTCACCGTCTTTCTTGTATAGAATCCCATCAATTGATTCATAGTCATCAAAGCCAGACACATTAATAGAACTTAATTTTTCAGAAGATGAGAACAAACTATGAGACAAATAATTGATTGTATATTCATTCTCATTATAGATTAAAGAGTGAT
>JAZUHM010000152.1:0-1660 GCA_045641725.1 Bacteroidaceae bacterium
GCTCAATATCAAAAACTCGCAAGCCTGGATTGACGGCAGTTTCAAAGGATACAACGACCACAACTGCGAATTCACCTTTAACCTTGGCAAAGAGCCAGAAATCACCGGCTCGCTCAACCAAGCCTGCCAAGCCGTCGATGCCCTGGTGCTGCAATATTACGAAGAGCCAGACCTCGCCAAGGCAACATTTGGCAAAGAACTGACCACAGAGCAATGGCACATGCTCTCAAAAATAATCCATGCCAGAGACCACGCCCGCTTCTGTTCGCCCTGGATCAATCGCCATGTCTCAAAGCGCCAGCGGCAAATAATCGCAGAATCCCTGCAGACAGCAGGCCGCAAGTTCACCTACCTCTGCGGCCACGACACAAACATCCTCAACATCCTCAAGGCCCTGCGCACAAAGGAATACGAAACCACCGACGCCATTGAACTCGGCACACCCATCGGCAGCAAGATAGTCTTTGAGAAATGGACAGACCAATCAGGCGCCTCATACATAGCAGTCAATCACGTATATCAGACCGTTGACCAGCTTCGCAACAACACCCTGCTCAACCTCAGCACACCCCCAAACATCATCCCGCTCCAGTTTGACGGCCTCACGCCAAACACCGACAGCCTCTATCCCCTAAGCATCATGATAGACCGCCTCACAGACAAAGACAATGCCGCCGCAACACAATCAGCAGCGCCATAGGCCAACCCAAACACCAACGGCCATAGACCAAACCAAACGCCAACGGCACCATCACAAAAAGCCCTTTCCCACACCATTTTCGCGCCCTCGCAAAAACAAAATGCGCAACAAATTCAGTTCACAGCGCTGTGAACGATCGTTCACACCGCTGTGTACGTTTGTTCATAGCGCTGTGAACAATTGTTCACAGCGCTGTGAACGGAATTTATCTCGCACTCTGATTTTTTAAGAAGGCTTTTTGGCATAAAAATATCGCATTGAGAGATACGAATGAACTATTTAGGTTCAGACTATCCCTGCAGCATTTCTTGGGGCGCCTTGCTCGGACCAAAGCACTCCACAAAATGCATAAGGATTGGACTTGCAAGAAGCACATCCTCGGGCACAACACGAATCATCTCTTCGCAAACAAGCTGTAGAGTGATGCTAATCTTTTCCGACTTTCTTGCCTTGGGGCTATATTCCACATAATCCTCCGCGGCCAAAATAAGACGATCTACAGGAGGCATCATGCGGTAAGACTTCTTCTCTGGAGGCCACTGCACCTCGAAATGCTCTTCATAGAAAAAACTAAAAGACAAACCTGTGATGCCGCACCATTTAATGATTTTATCATCAGGGATTTCATATTGCCCAGAGAGCATTTTTCCCATCACGTCGGCTCTCTCACTCAGATGGGCAGCAAATTCCTTGTAAGTGATGGCACATTCCTCACTCCTTTTATAAAAATATCGCCGCAGATTATTGTATTTAATTTCTCTTATTGGTTTCACGACTTTGTTTTTAATGCAAAATTGTACAATGGAAACCACTTATGGTGCAAATTCTATTCTAGCTTTTTTCAAAAGCCAAAATGTTAGAATTACAATAATACCAAGGAAATGCATTAGTATGTAATTTTGCGCAGACATTTTTGTTTCACAATCAAACATTACAACGTATGCAAAACATTTCTGAAAG
>JAZUHM010000153.1:0-2358 GCA_045641725.1 Bacteroidaceae bacterium
ACTGCGAATGCGGCTACAACGCCGACCGCAGGCCTAAACAGAAGCGACCCACCCGCAACGAAGTGAAATCTGCCCTGGAGGCGCAGCTGCAAAAAATGGTAAGCGAGAATGAACTGCCCGACGTGCTGACCTATGCCGGCAACGGCGAGCCTACCGCTCACCCCGAATTCAAAGGCATAGTGGAAGACACCATAGCCCTGAGAGACAAATACTGCCCCAAGGCCAAGGTGTCGGTGCTGAGCAATGCCACACTGATTGAGAGGCCTGAAGTGTTCGAGGCACTCAAGATGGTGGACAATAATATCCTCAAGCTCGACACCGTAAACAGCGAATATATTCACACCGTAAACCGCCCCACCGGCCGCTACAACCTCGAGGCACTCATCGAGAAGATGAAGCAATTCGACGGCCACTGCATAGTGCAGACCATGTTTATGCACGGCAAGATGGACGGCAACGACGTGAGCAACCTGGGCGAGGAATATGTGCAGCCATGGCTCGACACGGTGAAGGCCATCGGCCCCGAGCAGGTGATGATATACACGATCGACCGCGAGACTCCCGACCAGGACCTTCAAAAAGCCTCTCACGCAGAACTCGACGCTATCGTGGCGCGCATTGAGGCTATGGGCATTAAGGCCAGCGCGTCGTATTGAGAGTTATGAGTTAAGAGTTTTGAGTTAAGAATTAAGAGTTAAAAGTTATGATAAAGGATAGTTGGAAGGAGAAGGGTTTTGTTGACGAACCTATTCCCGAGGGTATTGACCTTAAGGCTGAGATTAGAAAACTGTGTGAGGAGAAAAACGCTGTGATTCTGGCGCACTACTACACCGACAAGCCTCTGCAGGAGATTGCCGACTTTATCGGCGATAGTCTGGCGCTGGCTCGCAAGGCTGCCAAGACAGATGCCGACATTATAGTAATGTGCGGCGTGCATTTCATGGGCGAGACCAACAAGGTCTTGTGCCCCGACAAAAAGGTGCTGATCCCAGACCTCAACGCCTCGTGCTCACTGGCCGAGAGCTGTCCCGCAGAGGATTTCCGCGAGTTTGTGAAGGCTCACCCCGGCCACAAGGTAATCTCCTATGTCAACACCACCGCCGCCACCAAGACCGTGACCGACGTGGTTGTGACCTCATCCAACGCTCGCCAGATAGTAGAGTCGTTCCCCAAGGACCAGAAGCTTATCTTTGGTCCCGACCGCAATCTTGGCGCCTATATCAATAGCGTCACCGGCCGCGAGATGGTGCTGTGGAACGGCGCCTGCCATGTGCACGAGCGCTTCTCTACAGGCAAGATTCTCGAACTGAAAACCCAATACCCCAACGCCAAGGTGCTTGCCCACCCAGAGTGCAAGGGCCCGGTGGTGAAACTGGCCGACGTGGTGGGCTCTACCGCCAAACTGCTCAACTATGCCGTGCAGAGCGACGAGCAGCAGTTTATCGTGGCCACAGAAAGCGGCATTCTGTTTGAGATGCAGAAGCAGGCGCCAGAGAAGGAATTCATCCCTGTGCCTCCAGACGATGGCGAGACCCAAGGCGCCACCTGCGGATGCAACGAATGCGCCTATATGCGCCTCAACACGCTCCAGAAACTTTACAATACCCTTAAATACGAATGGCCCGAGGTGCACGTAGCTCCCGAAATTATTGAGGACGCCCGCAAGCCTATCGACGAAATGCTCCGCATAAGCGAAGAACTCGGCCTATAACAGCGGCTCAGTGGTATATTATTGCAATGCTTATACCAACGCACCCATTTGAGTCGTGTTATACGCAGACGGCCAGAGGCAAGTGGCGCCGGGGTTTTAAACGCGAATTATCGTGAATGGAACGTAAATTTTCAAAAATTGTTTTTCGGTAAATATGCTATGATTGAGTCGTCTCCTCCCCTGAGGAGGGGAGGTGCCCGTAGGGCGGAGGGGTACGGAGGCCCAATAAGTGCGAATAGCTGAATAGCGGCAATTCTACATTCGACCCCTCAGTCGCTTCGCGACAGCTCCCCTCCCTAGGGGAGCAGACGACTCAAATGCGAACTAATAATTTACGATTAAATTTTCGTTTAATTCACGGTCATTTGCGTTAGCCGCAGGCAGTAGGGCGCCGGTGGCGCTGGATTTTTTAACACGAATTATCATTAATGTGACATTAATTTTTCATTAATTATTATTGGTTGGTGGCGACCCCTCAGTCGCTACGCGACAGCTCCCCCCCCTAGGGGAGCAGACGGCTCAAATGGGTGCGTTGGTATAAGCATTGCAACAATATAATAGATGTGTACAAAGAGTAGCCTGTTTAGGGGAGCCGCCACAGGACTCTCAATTTCTTCGCCCAAAAATGCGCTAAATTCGCTGAAATT
>JAZUHM010000154.1:0-2163 GCA_045641725.1 Bacteroidaceae bacterium
GCTGCTGCTCAACAGCCGGCCCGCAGGATTTCCCGTAGCCACCTTTGCGGCCAACCTCGCCGGCTGTCTGCTCATAGGCATGTTCTATTCGTTGAGCCAGAAATTCGGGTGGTCACAAGAGACCCGCCTGCTCCCCACCACAGGACTGTGTGGCGGCTTCACCACATTCAGCACATTCTCACAAGAAAGCCTCGCCCTCTTCCGCAACGGCCTCTACACCACCGCCATCACCTATATAATACTCAGCCTCGCCCTCGGCCTGCTGCTCGTAGTGGCGGGAGGATGGCTGGCCTCTAAGTTCTAACACCAATCAACCATGCAGGCAAATATCGCACTCATAGGCCAAAACTCACTAATGATGCAGGGACTCAAGTCAATGCTGGAGTCAATCATACCCTTTGCCGACATCACCATCTACCCCACCACCGCCGACCTCCAAGCCGACAATGCCGCCGACAAATACTACCATTATTTCATTGCCCCGCCGGCATTTCAGGAAAAGCCCGAGTTTTTCGCAGCCCGCAAATCACAAACCATACTGCTCTGCGACGGACAGAGCGAACAAGGCATTCCCCCCGCAGTGCACCGCATCAACATGCTTACCACAGCAGACGAGCTGCTCAAACAACTACTTGTGATTCAGCAACATGCCCACAGCAGCTACAGCCGCTACCCCCACACAATTGCCGGTCAGCTCAAGCAAAGAGACCAACAGCACATGCCACAACTCTCAAACCGCGAGATAGACGTGCTGCGCCTGCTGGCCTGCGGACACATCAACAAGGAGATTGCCGACCAGCTCCACATCTCCATCAACACCGTCATCACCCACCGCAAGAACATCATGCAGAAACTAGACTCGCAGTCGCTCTCAAAACTCGTGATCTACGCCGTCCAACACGGCTACATCAGCGCCGACGATATAAAATAACCCAATCTCCACACCACACCTTTTCTGCACTACCGTACGACACAGCCCACCGCCGTGTCGCTTTTTTTATTATCCCAAACGCGCACAAAAACCAACAAATTTCGCCCTAAATTCACCTAAGTGCGCGCTAATTTTAGTTCACAGCGCTGTGAACAATCGTTCACAGCGCTATGAACAATTGTTCACAGCGGTGTGAACGTTCGTTCACAGCGCTGTGAACCAAAATTAAGTCGCATCTAACTATTTTTAGATGGAAATTCAAGAAAATATATTGGGATTTATTAGTGTCCGGTAAAACAAATGATTGTGATTGAGTCGTCTCCTCCCCTGGGAGGGGAGGTGGCTCGAAGAGCCAGAGGGGTACGGAGGCCCAACAAGTACAAATAGCTGAATAGCAACAAATTATGTTATCGACCCCTCAGTCGCTTCGCGACAGCTCCCCTCACCTAGGGGAGCAGACGACTCAAATGGGTGCGTTGGTATAAGCATTGCAACAATATAATAGATTGTGTACAAAGAGTAGCCTATTTAGGGGAGCTGTCGATAAGATTATAGATTTTCTCTCCCCATTTCACAAAAAAAGCCGCATAAAACGTCATTATGGTTTTATGCGGTTGCAAATTTATCGAAACATCTTGTCGATACTATCGGCTTCAATGATGGAGATGATGGTCTTGCCATCGGGGGTGAGGCCTGGGGTTTGGCAGGCAAAGAGCTGATTGACAATAGAGGTCATCTCCTGCACGTCGAGGGTGTGGCCTTCGCGCATTGAATTGCTGCGAGCCAGAGCCAAGGCTATGGTGTGGTAGAGGTCATCAGTCTTGAAGGCGCCTTGCTCATAATCCTCTCCCAACCTCTCCATAAGTGCCTCGGCATCTCCGTTGGCTGCGGCTGCCGGCACTCCGTTTACTGCATACGAACCGCCACCTACCGAACTGATGTCAAATCCCACAGCATTGAGTTCGTCGAGCATTGTGTCCATCACCAAAGACTGCGTCATGGTCATCTGTATCAACTGCGGGAAAAGCAGACGCTGCGTCACGCAGTCTTTGTCCATCATGCTGCGCAGGAACTTATCGTAGAGGATACGGCGGTGGGCCCTGACGAAATCTATCACCATAATGCCAGACTTGGCCGGGGTAATAATGTATCTCGTGCCATAACCCATGTAATGACCCTGGGCGGGTTGTGATGCCATGGCCTCGGCAGCGGGTTGGGCATCGGCGGCTGCC
>JAZUHM010000155.1:0-3256 GCA_045641725.1 Bacteroidaceae bacterium
CGCTGTGAACAATCGTTCACACTGCTGTGAACAAACGTTCACAGCGCTGTGAACGGAATTTATCTCGAAGCAAGAATTTTTTTGTGCGCAGATTGATTGGCTTTGTGCGCAGTTAATGGGCTGATTGTCAGTAAATTTTGCTGGTTTTGGGTGCGGCGGGCTGTTGGTGGGACAAAATTGCTCAAAAATGGTCGTGATTATAATGTTGGTGTGCGTGCTTTGTGGCGAAAATTATTTGGGTTAATCTTGGCCTGGTTTTTTGTGGTAAGAAATAAAAGCATTACTTTTGCATCATGTAATATTTTGCGCCTATGTCGGAACTGAAAATTTATAATGCGGATTTGTCGAGCCAGGAGGTTTTGCCTTTTGCTGACGAGGGTGTGAGGGCTGGTTTCCCGTCGCCGGCCCAGGATTATATGAGCGATTCGATTGATTTGAATCGCGACATCATTCGTCACTCCGACAGCACTTTTTATGCCCGTGCCAAGGGCGACAGTATGATTGATGCCGGAGTGAGCGATGGTGATATCTTGGTGATTGACAAGGCTTTGCAGCCCCGAAACGGCGACATGGCCGTGTGCTGTGTGGGTGGCGAGTTTACGCTGAAGTACATTGAGCTCCACGACGACCATATCGTGCTGCAGCCGGCCAATCCGGCCTACGAGCCGATTGTGGTAGGCCCCGAAGAGGATTTTGTGGTGTGGGGCGTTGTGACTTATATTATTCATAAGGTGGCAAAGGACTGATTGGTGTTTTGCGTGCGCTGCGAGAATGGGGTAGGGTATGGTTGGCCTGGTTGATTGCAATAATTTCTTTGTGAGCTGCGAGAGGGTGTTTAAGCCCTGGCTCAACGGTGTGCCTGTGGTGGTGCTGAGCAACAACGACGGCTGCGTGATAGCCCGCAGCAACGAGGCCAAGGCTATGGGCATCAAGATGGGCGTGCCCTTTTATCAGGTCAGGCCGCTGGCTGATAGCGGCAAGCTTACGCTTTTCTCGAGCAACTATGCACTCTATGGCGACATGTCGCGCCGTGTGATGAATATCATCCGCTCCATGGTGCCGCGCATCGAGGTTTATTCGATAGATGAGTGCTTTATTCACCTCGAAGGCATCCGCAATCCGCAGGAATATTGCCGCGAGATGGTGACCAGAATCCGACAGTGCACCGGCATTCCCGTGAGTATCGGCATTGCGCCCTCCAAGACCTTGGCCAAGATGGCGTCGAAGTTTGCCAAGAAATATAAGGGCTATCGTGGTTGCTGCCAGATAGATACCGACGAAAAGCGGCTCAAGGCCCTGTCGCTATTCCCGATAGAGGACGTGTGGGGCATAGGCCGTCGCAGTGCGCGCAAGTTGCAGATGAGCGGTGTGAAAACGGCTCTCGATTTCTCGCAATGGAGCGAAGATATGGTAAAACCGCGGTTCGGCATCAACGGCGTGCGCACCTGGCAGGAACTGAGGGGCATCGCCAGCATTCCGGCGGAGACCACCGCTGCCAAACAGACCATCACGACCTCGCGCTCGTTTAAGGAATGCATTAACAGCCAGAGTCTTATGAACGAGATGGTGGCCGATTTCGCAGCCCACTGCGCCCGCAAGGTGCGCGAGCAGCACAGCCGCTGTACAGACGTGACGGTATTCCTTCATACCAACGCCTTTCGCGAGGATGCGCCGCAGTTTTTTGGAGCCTACACGACAACTCTGCATGTGGCCAGCTCTGACGTGCGCGAACTGGTGGCGGCGGCCTCAAAGAGCCTGCAGGCTTTGTGGCGCCCCGGTTTTGACTACAAGCAGGCCGGGGTGACCGTGAGCAACATCGTGACCGGAGTGATGCAGACCGATGCTTTCGACACAGTTGACAGACAAAAGCAAGAGCGCCTCTTGAAAACCCTCGACCAGATCAAGAGCCGCCACGGAGAGCGCGCATTGAGAGTCATGGCGCAGGGAGATTGCTCAAACGAAATCAACCGCAATTTTCGCTCGCCGTGCTATACCACCGATTTAGCTCACATTCTCGAGGTCAGAACCGACGGTTAGTCTGGCGCATTGTGTACCTTAGAATTTTCCTCGCGCCCCGATGAGATTTCATACCAGGCAATTTGCCGCTTTGTACACTATTTTCGACCATTTTTTTTGTATAATGATGTTAAATGTGCAATAAATGCATAAAAAATGTTGTGGAACAGAAAAAATGTTGTATATTTGCAAACACTATTCACATGTGCCGCGTGCATATATTGAAGCGAAAACAATATTATAACAAACTAAATTCAATACAACATGAAGAAAATTTCTATGATTTTTGCAAGCATTGCCATGTGCATGTTTGTAATGATGCCACAGAACGCTTCTGCAGAGTATAAGTACATGCAGACCAAGTGGCATTGGAATGAAGGAACAATCGAAGTAGAGACTCCTACCCGCCCAGCAGGCCAGAAGGACGTGCTCGGCCTTGCTTTGCCAGCAGAGCCAGTAGTTCGCGTAGCTTTTGTAGGTCTCGGTATGCGTGGCCCAGGCGCAGTAGAGCGCTTCACTCACATTCCTGGCGTAAATATCGTAGCTCTCTGCGACTATGAGCCAAAGCGCGTTGAGGCTGCTCAGAAGATTTTGAAGAAGGCAGGCCTTCCTGAGGCAGCTTCTTACTCTGGCGAAAAAGGCTATGAGGAACTCTGCAAGCGCTCTGACATCAACCTCGTGTATGTTGCCACTGACTGGGATCACCACTTCCCTGTAGCAAAGTGCGCTCTTGAAAACGGCAAGAACACCGCAATCGAAGTACCAAGCGCAATGGACCTCGCTCAGTGCTGGGAGCTCATCAACCTCTCTGAGCAGAAGCAGCTCCACTGTATGATCCTCGAAAACTGCTGCTACGACTGGTATGAGATGAATGCTCTCAACATGGCTCAGCAGGGCGTGTTTGGCGAGGTAATCCGTGCAGAGGGTGCTTACATCCACAACCTCGATCCATTCTGGGATTACTACTGGAAGAATCCTGACGGCTCAGATCCTGATCAGCTCGGCTGGCGTATGAAGTTCAACAAGGAAATCCGTGGCGACGTTTACGCTACCCACGGCCTTGGCCCTGTAGCTCAGGCAATGGATATCCACCGCGGCGACCGCTTCACCACACTCGTGGCTATGGACACCAAGTCTTTCCACGGCAAGGAGTATGTTGAGAAGAAGACCGGCAAGGAGTGCACAGATTATCGCAACGGTGACCACACCACAACCCTCATGCGTACAGCTAACGGCAAGG
>JAZUHM010000156.1:0-7169 GCA_045641725.1 Bacteroidaceae bacterium
TTGAGCACCTCTGAGAGCAGGTCGAAGCTTGGCTTGAGCGACTCGCTCAGTTTCCGCAAGTCTTTTGCACTATAGCGCTCGCTGCTCTCCTTGCGCAGGAGTTGCCACTCGTCGTTTGTGATGTCGGAATCCAGATTCATCGAGAAATCTGCGTCCATGTCGTTCACTTCGCCCTCATGCTGAACTGTGACGGTCTGCATCGGCATGAATGACGATATAAAATGGCGCGCAGTGGATATGGTGCGCTGCTTGCTGTTGGCAATGACCACGAGCTCTTCGTCTGTTGGTATGGCGTTTTCGGAAAATAGTCCCTCGCTTACTACCCATTGGCGGAAGAATTGGCCGTTGATGGTCTCGAGCACTCCGCCCTTCATTGTCAGTTCTGACCTGGCCACTCCAAAATCGTGCCAGGTGTATGGGGTGATGGTGCTGATGAAGCTGCCCGGCGCGGCGAGCGGGGCTCGTATGTTGTGGCGGCTGAATACAACGACTTCTGTGAGCTTGTATTTCTGGTGAAATTCCTCGGAGCGGTGTAGCTGGGCGAATATCTGCTGGATTCCAATGAGTATCAGCAGTGCGAGAAACATGTATTTCTTCATATCGGTTTGGGTGGCTGTAATAAGTCTAGTTGTTTACCTCGTTGGCGAGTGTGAGCGAGTGGACATCTCCGATGTTGCTCATTTCGGCAAAGAGTGCCTCAAAGCGTGTGTCGGAGCCGGTGCGGATTATGAAGTTGACCGTGGAGGTGTGGCTGGTGTAGTCGTAGCGGAGAAATACGTCGGAGACGTGTATGCCGTGGTTGCGGAAGCACTCGCGGTAGGGGGTGGTGTCGGTGATTATCTCGCCTACTTTGAGGCGGACTATCTTGGCCTCGTTGCCGTGGAAGAAGTGCTTTTCGGCGCTGTCGAGTATGATGAGCACGAAGATTATGAGCAGGCAGGCGAGTGTGGCTATGACATACATGCCGGAGCCGACTGCAAGACCGATGCAGGCTGTCATCCAGATGCCTGCGGCGGTGGTAAGTCCTCGCACCGAGCCCTTCATCTGTATGATTGCGCCGGCGCCAAGGAAACCGATGCCCGAGATGACTTGGGCGGCTATGCGGCCTGGGTCGCCGTTTTTGAGGCCCATGTATTCTTGCGGGATGTAGATAGAAACGAGCATGGCCAGTGTGGCGCCCATTGAGATGAGGGCAAATGTGCGCATGCCTGCTATCTGGCCCTTGTGGCGGCGCTCAAGTCCCACAATGGCTCCGAGTATGAGCGACAGCAGGAGTTTGAATATGGAATTGGTCAGGTTGACGTCGGAGTCGTTGATTAAGGAGATGAATGTCTGCATTTAGTGTGTTGGTTGGTGTGCCAAGGAGGTGCCTTGGGGGATTTTGTCGTAAAAAAAGAATAGAGGAAAGGGCGCTCCGCAGTTGTAGCGAAGCACCCTCTCCGCTCTGAGATATGTTGAGTGAAATGCCATGCCAGCTTCGCCGACTATTGACAAAGCACTCGCGACCCTAACGCCTACTTCTCGTAGCCGTTAGGGTTGTTCTTCTGGAAGTTCCATGCGTCGCGGCACATCTCTACGATGCCGAACTTAGCCTCCCAGCCGAGTTCTGCCTTGGCCTTGGCAGGGTTGCAGTAGCAGGTGGCGATGTCACCCGGACGGCGTGGCTTGATGGCGTATGGCACCTTGAGACCGTTGGCCTCCTCGAATGCCTTAACAACATCGAGCACAGAATAGCCGTGGCCTGTGCCGAGATTGTAGATGGCGAGGCCCTTGTTCTCCTGGATAGCCTTGAGGGCGCAAACGTGGCCATTGGCGAGGTCAACTACGTGGATGTAGTCGCGTACGCCGGTGCCGTCTGGGGTGTCGTAGTCGTCGCCAAAGACGCCGAGTTCCTTGCGGATGCCAATAGCGGTCTGGGTGATGTAAGGCATGAGGTTGTTTGGAATACCGTTAGGATTCTCACCGATGAGGCCTGACTCGTGAGCGCCGATTGGGTTGAAGTAGCGCAGCAGAACCACGTTCCACTCTGGGTCTGCAAACTGGATGTCCATCAAAACCTGCTCGAGCATTGACTTTGTCCAGCCGTATGGGTTGGTGCAGGTGCCCTTAGGGCATTCCTCAGTGATAGGGATGATGGCAGGGTCGCCATAAACGGTGGCTGAAGAAGAGAAGATGATATTCTTGCAGCCGTGCTGGCGCATTACGTCGCAGAGCACAAACACGCCATTCATATTGTTTTCGTAATATTCCAGAGGCTTAGCCACTGACTCGCCAACGGCCTTGAGACCTGCGAAGTTGATGACTGCGTCAATCTTGTTGTCGGTGAAGACTTTGTCCATAGCGGCGCGGTCGCGGATGTCGGCCTCAACGAAAGGCACGGTCTTGCCGATGATTTTCTCAACGCGGCGGATTGCCTCGGGCTGTGAGTTCATGAAGTTGTCAACTACTACCACTGTGTGGCCAGCCTTGTCCAGTTCGATGATGGTGTGGCTGCCGATGAAGCCTGCACCACCAGTAAGAAGAATGTTCATAGTGTGTTAAATTATAATGTTAGTGATATTTAATTATGTATTGTTGTTGCTAGATGTCGCGCATTGCCTATCGCCAGTGTTTGAAACCGGTGACGAGGGTGCGGAAGAGTGAGTGTTTCTTGTTGTCGATATATGCCTCGAGCAGGTGGGCCTGGCCAGTGGGGATGAGCTCGTAGTCGGCTATGGCGGCCGGCACGAGGCAGGAGTAGCCCTCGTTGAGCACTACCTCGGCCTTGGTGGCTCGGGTGCGGATGGCGCATTGGCCTTGTGTGCACATAATGAGCACAAAGGAGTCGTATTTGATCATATTGCGGTGTTTGGGCTGGTCGAGGTCAACTATGCGCACGCTGAAATGCGGAGTGTCGAGGGTTTTGTGTACGGAATTTTGCTGCGCTTGCGAGGCCTGCAGTGCCTGAGGCGCTGGGGTCTTGTATTCGTCGTGAACGGTGTAGTCGAGGGCTTGTGCGGCGAGGTCGGTGTGGAGCTCGCGAGGCTGGCCGTCCATTCCCGGGCGGTTATAATCGTAGATGCGATAGGTGACGTCGCTCGACTGCTGTATCTCGGCCAGGAGAATGCCGGAGCAGATGGCGTGGACTCGGCCGGCGGGCAGGTAGAAGACATCGCCGGCATGCACCTCGTGGCGGGCCAGCACCTCGGTTATGGTGCCGTCGGCCACACGGCGCTTGTATTCTTCGGGCGTGATCTGTTGCTTAAAGCCCGCATAGAGACAGGCGCCGGGCTGTGCGTCGATAATATACCACATCTCGGATTTGCCCATTTTGTGGTGCTCGCGCTGGGCCATCTCGTCGTCGGGGTGCACCTGTATGCTGAGGTCTTTGGACGCGTCGATAAACTTGGCCAGCAGTGGCATCTTGCCGTCGTATTTGTCGGCCACGGCCTTGCCCAATATCTCCTTGGGGCGGCGCGCAATGACGTCGATCAGGTTATATCCCGCCCATGTGCCGTTGGCCACGATTGAGGGCGACGAATCTACGGCCGAAATCTCCCACGACTCGCCGATGGGCTGCTTGCGAAGCGCCTCGTCGCCAAGTTGTTTCCACTCCATCAGGCGCTGACCGCCCCACACCACGGGGTGCATGTTGGGCTCAAAGAGCATGGGGTAGAGTTTCTCGCGCATGGCCTCGATGACACAGCCGATGGTCATAATTCTGACGTCGGTGATGGCGCGCATTTCGTGGGACGTGCCGCTATTGACATACACAAAATCTTCTGGCTTACAGATGGTTATCTCGCCATCGAGCGTGACCTCCAGTTCGCCGTTGAGCACATAGAATCCCTCCTGCATATCGGGGTGGATATGCGCGGCGGCTATGTCGCCGGCCTTGAGGTCGGTGATGGCAATCTGGGTGAGACTGCATCCGCTCTCGTTGGCGGCAAGGAGTACTCGCTTGAGCCCCACGTCGTGTGAGGTCTTGGTAGGCGATATTTCTGACAGGGTGCGTTTCATGCTGGTTGTGTGGGAGTCGGTGGCTGGCTATGCTTTATTGCGGAGTGAGTAAAGGGCGTAGAGCAGCACTACCACAAAGCAGACTGCGGGCACAATATAAGAGGTGTTGATGCTTGTGGCGTCGGAGATGATGCCTTGCAGCGGAGTGAGCACGGCACCGCCGAGGATGGCCATGATGAGACCGCTGGCTCCTATCTTTGCGTCTTCAGGATTCTTGCCGTTGGTGATTTTGCCAAGGGCGATACCGTAGATTGTCGGGAACATGAGGCTCATAAACACGCTGATGCAGATGAGCGAGATGGCGAGAGTCCAGCCTGTGCCAGCGCCAAATATAACCATCAGGGTTGCAATGGTTGACATTGCGCCGCTGAAGACGAGCAGTCGGGTTGGCTTGATATATTTCATTAGCCAAGTATAGACGAATCTGGACGCACAGAAGCCGATGATGCTGGCAAGATAGAAATTGGAGGCTTCAGACTCGTTGATGGCCATCTCCTTCATAATAATTCTGATTGTGTAGGACCAGACGCAGATCTGGGCTCCAACGTAGAAAAACTGGGCAATGACGCCAAACGTGTAGTCTTTGTTTTTAAACAGTCGGGAGAATGACTGCGCAATAGCCATCTTCTCGCCGCTGCCTTTGCCCAGCGGCATATTGGCAAAGAGCATGATTATGATGATACCTATCAGCTCGAGTCCAAGGATGGCGTAGGTGCCGCTGATGGAATAAAGCGAGATATTGTTGAGGATAAAGTGTTTACTTATCACAATGCCCATGATGCTGCCCACAGGATTGAACGATTGCGCGATGTTGAGGCGGCGGGTTGCGGTCTCGGGCGAGCCCATTGAGAGAATATATGGATTGGCTGTGGTCTCGAGTATAGAGCATCCGCCGGCCATGATGTAGATGGCGATCAGGTAGAAAACGTAAGACTCGACCATGGCGGCGGGAAAGAACAGCATGGCGCCAATGGCGTACATAAGCAGACCCAGTATGATGCCCGATTTATAAGACTTCTTGCGGATATACAGCGCTGCGGGCAGGGCGAAGCAGAAGTAGCTTCCGTAGAAGGCAAACTGGATGAGCGAGGTCTCGGTGTCGCTCATGGTCATGATATTCTTGAATGCGGCCAGCAGGGTGTCGGTCATGTTGTTGGCCAGGCCCCAGAGCAGGAAAAGGCTTGTCACAATCAAGAATGGAACGAGGTGTTTTCTTTCGATAATTTTCATATTGCGCAATGTATTTGTGTTTATCGAGGTAGCGGCTATGTGTTAGTCGCGGCGGAATATGTCGCGGGTATAGACTTTGTCCTGCACATCGTCGAGACAGGTGTCATAGCGGTTGGCCACGATGGCGTTGCTGCGGGTTTTGAAGTCTGCAAGATTATTTACCACGAGTGAGCCGAAGAATGTCTCGCCGTTGGTGAGGGTGGGCTCGTAGATAATCACGTTGGCTCCCTTGGCTTTGATGCGCTTCATGATGCCCTGGATAGCCGACTGGCGGAAATTGTCGGAGTTGGACTTCATGGTGAGGCGGTAGATGCCGATAGTCACGGGCTCGCGGCTGCCGGCGTACTGATTCTCGGTGGTATAGGCGTACCAGCCGGCCTTGCGCAAAACGGCGTCGGCTATGTAGTCTTTGCGTGTGCGGTTTGATTCGACGATGGCGCTCATCATCTGTTGGGGCACGTCCTGATAGTTGGCCAGCAGCTGCTTGGTGTCCTTGGGCAGGCAGTAGCCGCCGTAGCCAAAGGACGGATTGTTGTAATGGGTGCCGATGCGCGGGTCGAGACCGATGCCCTGGATGATGGCTGCGGAGTCGAGGCCTTTTACCTCGGCATAGGTGTCGAGTTCGTTGAAATACGAGACGCGCAGTGCGAGGTATGTGTTGGCGAAGAGCTTGACGGCTTCAGCTTCCTTGAGGCCCATGAAGAGGAGCCTACCCCCGGCCCCTCCCTCAAGGAGGGGAGTTGGTCTGTTGCTGGCCGATTCCACAGGGGAGAGGGCCGTTTCTCCCCTTGAGGGGGAGTTAGAGGGGGCCCTTAGCTCGTTTGGGATGAGGGAGCCTTCTACAAGGAGGTCGGCAAATATATGAGCAGCCTGCTCGAGGAAAGGTATGTCGGCTATTTTCCTAATAGCCTCATTCTCTCTCTCAAATTCGGGGGAGTCTATAATCTTAGGGAAGCCCACGATGATGCGGGATGGATACAGATTGTCATACAGCGCTTTGGACTCGCGCAGAAACTCTGGCGAGAAGAGGAGGTTCAGTTTGCTCGGGCCCGGGGGGAGGCTATACTTCAAATACAGCGAGCGGCAGTAGCCTACGGGTATGGTTGACTTGATCACCATCACGGCGTCGGGATTGACGCTCAGCACGAGGTCGATGACGTCTTCGATGTGGTGGGTGTCAAAGAAATTCTTGACGGTGTCGTAGTTGGTGGGTGCTGCTATCACCACAAAATCAGCGTCTTTGTATGCTGCGGCACCATCTAGGGTGGCGGTGAGGTTGAGATTCTTCTCGGCAAAAAACTTTTCGATATACTCATCCTGAATCGGCGAAATCCGGGCGTTGATCTTGTCAACTTTTTCGGGGATTACGTCAACTGCTGTGACCTGGTGGTGCTGGGCGAGCAGGGTTGCGATAGACAGGCCGACGTAGCCGGTGCCTGCCACTGCTATCTTGAGGTCTTTGAAGTCGCGCATGATAACATGTTGATAAAGTACTGTTTTTGCAAAGATAATGAATTATCTTTAAAGAGATTGTCAAAAGGAGTGAAAAATGCTGTAACTACGCCAAATTTTCTGAATTTTGGCGAAAAATCTGCGACGCAAAAAACTAATCATCTGCCGCGCGGCCCTTTTGCAGACAGCAACAAGCCGAAATGACGGGCCAACGAAAAGGTATTGCCGAGGCCCGTTATTTATTGAATTTATTGCGCTTAGAAATGATTTTGTTGCGCCCTAAAAATAATGAAGTGCGCGCTAATTTCTGTTCACAGCGCTGTGAACAATCGTTCATAGCGCTGTGAACAATCGTTCACACCGCTGTGAACAAACGTTCACAGCGCTGTGAACAGAAATAAACACGCACCTAGAATTTTTAAGCCCGCAACAAAGCCAAATTTCCCCGCTCCTCACATGCCACCGGCGCCCTATCTGAGCCGTCTGCA
>JAZUHM010000157.1:0-6193 GCA_045641725.1 Bacteroidaceae bacterium
ATGAATATCAATCCTTATTGCGGCGACAGCATTGAGAATGTCAGTGCTAACCTCGCGCTGCTGGCTGACAGACTGAATATAAAGCCAGAAGGAATTATCTTGCCCCACCAGGTACACAAGACTGAGATAAGACTTATTGACAGTGCGTTTTGTCAGTTAGAATATGCGCAGCGACAGCTATATTTGGAGGGAGTGGACGCTGTAGTCACACAAACTCCCAATATTTGCATTGGAGTCTCAACGGCAGATTGCGTGCCAGTGTTGCTATATGACAAGAAAAACAAAATAACAGCGGCTGTGCATGCAGGTTGGCGAGGCACTTGCGAAGGAATTGCCGCCAAGGTTGTGAAATATCTGTGCGAAAATTTCTCCACAGAGCCCGAGGATGTAGTTGCTGTAATAGGCCCGTCAATTAGTCTTGAGTCTTTTGAGGTTGGCGATGAAGTCTATGAACAGTTTGCAGCCAAGGGCTTTCCTATGCAGGCAATAGCCGAACAAATCAAAGGCAGATGGCATATAGATTTGTGGCGCGCAAACCAATTGCAACTAACAGACGCAGGAATACCCTCTGACAATATTCAGCTTGCAGGTATTTGCACATATATCGAGCATCAGGACTATTTCTCTGCCCGTCGCCTCACAATCAATTCCGGCAGAATATATACCGGCATAATGATGAAGCAATAAAACCGTTTGCATTAGCGCCGAAGGCTGAAAATAGAGTGAGGTTTTTATGAACAAAAGCGGCAGAACTCAATTTGAATTCTGCCGCTTTCGTTGGTATTATTCGTAGCGCAAGGCTTCTATTGGGTCCATTGATGCTGCTTTCTTGGCAGGGAAAAAACCAAAGACAACACCTATCAGGGTGCACACGGCAAAGCTCAACAAGATGCTCCAAAGCGGGATGCTCACTGGCAATCCTACCATCGAACAAAGCATCGTGATGCTCCACCCAAAGAGAATGCCGAGAATGCCTCCGGTCAAACTGATCATAATGCTTTCTACCAGAAACTGCGCACTGATATCGGTGCTGCGTGCTCCCACCGACATGCGAAGACCGATTTCCTTTGTGCGCTCAGTTACCGACACAAGCATGATATTCATGATTCCGATGCCAGCCACAATGAGCGAGAATGCCGCTGCCACCACCAGAATGATAGTGATGGAGTCCATTGTGCTCGACATGGTGTCCATCATCTCTTGTTGCGAGCGGATAGTGAAATCGTCGGGGTCTATATCTCTCAATTTGTGGCGCTCTCTCAGTATGGTTGTCAATTCGTTGATTGCCTGGTCGGCATATTCTTCCTTGATTGCAGAGCAGTTGATAGAACTAAAGTAATTCTGCGCCAAAATGCGCTTCATTACTGTGGTATATGGGGCAATAATAACATTGTCCTGGTCCATGCCCCACGAGTTGTAGCCTTTGGATTTCAGCACTCCGATAATACGGAACGGGATAGACTTGAATCTTATGATCTTGCCGACAGGATTGCTTCCGTCGGTGAACAATTCGTTGGCTATTGTTTTGCCAATTACGCAGACTTTGGCGCTTTTGCGGATATCGTCGTCGGTAAAGGCATCGCCATCTTCCACCACCCATTGTTTGATTTCGAAATAGTCGGTGTTCTCGCCATAAACGGATGCCGTGGTGTTGTTGGCTCCATAGATTGCCTGACCTGCGGCAGTCACTTCGGGCGAGACGAGTGTCACAAACTTCTTTTCGCGCTCTATTGCATCGCAGTCTTCCTGCTTCAAGGTCTGCATTGACGAGGGGTCTTGGCGCACGCCGCCCATCATGTCTGCTCCAGGGCGAATCATGATAAGATTGGTGCCCATCTGCGAGATATTTTCTCTCACACTCTGCTTGGAGCCTTGACCAATGGCCATCATCACTATCACTGCAGCCACGCCGATAATGATGCCGAGCATAGACAGAAATGAGCGGAATTTATTGTTGGCAATTGCTTTGAGGGCAATTTTGAGTAGGTTCAGGTAATTCATTATATTAAGGTAGGGGATAATAATGACTTAGAAGTTAATCGTCTTGGTTTACAGGCAGGGCGGCAAGGGCTTCTGCGGCTGATTTTATATCATCGTTTACCACATCTTCTCTGATTTTGCCATCGCGGAGCATGATATTGCGGCTGGAGTATTGGGCTATTTCGGGATTGTGGGTCACAAAGATGATTGTGCGTCCCTCGGCATGTAGTTTCTGGAACAACACGAGCATTTCAAACGAGGTGCGGGTGTCGAGGTTGCCGGTTGCCTCGTCGGCCAGAATGATGGTAGGATTATTGACCAGCGCTCGTGCAATGGCTACTCTCTGCATTTGGCCGCCGCTCATCTGGTTGCTCTTGTGGTTGAGGCGCTCTGCCAGTCCCACCGATGTCAATGCCTCGATTGCCGCAGCGCGCCTTTGGCTTGCAGAATACTTGGAGTTATACATCAGCGGCAGTTCCACATTCTCTATGGCAGTGGTCTTGGGCAACAGGTTGTAGTTTTGAAACACAAATCCTATCTTGCGATTTCTGAGCACGGCTCTCTCATTGCGCTTCATCTTCCTCACTGCTATGCCGTCGAGGTAATATTCTCCGGTGGTAGGTGTGTCGAGACAGCCCAGCTGATTGAGCAGTGTGGATTTGCCTGAGCCCGATGTGCCCATGATGGTCACAAATTCGCCCTCGTATATCTTAAACGAGATTCCGCGCAAGGCGTGCACCACCTCGTCGCCGACCTTAAAATCGCGCCTGACATTATCTAATTCGATTACAACTTTCTTATCTGACATGGCTTGCTATCTGAGTGTGAGAAGATAATTTATCCTTGATGTCTGCTGTCAGGGGTTTATGGGTGTGGCTTTGCGCTGGCACCTTTGCTGCCGTCTCATTTCTTGAATTTTGGCATAAAGGGATTGTTGCTGCCGGGGCCTTTGGCTTCGTCTTCCGGCATCACGAACTCTACCACAATCTCCTGGCCGACTTTCAGCCCGGCTACAATCTCGGTCAGGGCGCCATTGGTGACTCCCGTCTGCACAGGAATTGCCTTGAAAGTATTGCCCTCCTTCACCCACACCTTAGTCTTGGCCTGCGAGTCTTGGATAGTCTCTTCGGGCTTGAGCATATCGGGATTTGGCGCAAACTTGAGTGCCTTTGAGGGTATTGCGCACACATCGTTTTTCTCCTGAGTGTAGATAGTCACGTTGGCGGTCAGACCGGGCTTGAGCTTGAGGTCGGCATTGGGCGCAGAAATCACCACTTCATAAGTGACAACATTGCTTTCTGTCGTAGCCTCTTGGCGCACTTGTGTCACTTCGCCATTGAACACATCCTCGGGGAATGCGTCAACAGTAAACTCCACTCGCTGGCCCATAGTGACATTGCCTATGTCGGCCTCATCTACCTTGGCAATTACTCGCATGTCGGTCAGGTCCTTGGCGATGGTAAACAGGGTAGGGGTGTTGAAGGCAGAAGCCACAGTCTGGCCCTCTTCTACCTCTTTCTTGAGCACTACGCCGTCGATGGGGCTGGTGATGGTGGCATAGCCGAGGTTGGTGGTAGCCTTCTTCACATTCTCGCTTTGGGTCACCACTGCCTGGCGCTGCTGATTGACACTCTGGGTGGCCTGCATGTAGCTCTTGTATGCCTGGTCGTAGGCATCGTCGCTAATCAGGCCTTTCTCGTGCAGGGTCTTCTGGCGCTGGTAGTTATCCTTCTGGTACTTGAGTTCGGTCTCCATGCTGGCCAGATTTGCCTTGGCCGAATTGAGGTTGGCCTTGGCGCTATTGAGTTCGCTGGTGAGGTTAGACTTATCGAGCTCTGCAATCACCTGACCGGCTTTCACCTCGCTGTTGTAATCTACATAGAGCTTGCTCACGATGCCGCTCACCTGGGTACCCACATCCACCTTGGTCACGGGCTCTATGGTGCCAGTGGCGGTGATGGTGGTGCTGATATTGCATTTTTCTGCGGTGGCAAAGCTATACGACACCTCGGCATCGTTTTTGCATCCACTGACAACTGCCACTATCGTTAGCAGCGCGCTCAGTGTGTAATAATATGTCTTGTGCATAGTTATATATTGTTATTGGATTATTTATAGGGAGAAATGCGGCTTATAGCTCAATCTGCTTGCCGCTGTAGAAATCGAGCATCTGCATGTTGTAGATAGTCATATACTTGCTCTGCAGCACGTCTTGGCGTGCATTGAGTAGCGAGGTGCGGGCGTTGAGGGTTTCCACAATGTTCATTGTGCCGATCTTGGCCTTGGTGACAATGGCGTCGTAGTTCTGCTGATTGTAGCGCAGCCTCTCGATGCCGGCCTTGAATTTCTGCTGATTGTTTAGCGCATTCAGTCTCAGGCTCTCGATGGCGTTGTACAGATTGTCGAGGGCATCGCGCTGGTCGAGCTTGGCAATGGTCTTTTCCACCTCGGCCTTTTGTACGTTAGACTTAGTCTTGCGACCGTCAAAGATGGGCACGTTGAGAGTAAGGCCCACCGAGCCGTTGAGATTGCGCTTCATCAGCTCAAACCACTCCGTGCCGCTGTTGGTGTAGTGGTTAGAACCGATGCCGGCAGTCATCTGCACACTCGGCAACCACCCGGCACGGGCAATCTTGTAGTTTAGGTCAGCCTGCTCAATGCCAATCTGCGCCTTTCTCACCTCGGGGCGCAGTGTCAGCGCCTGGGCATATACAGCATCGGTGGCGGGTATCAGCCTGGTGGCCTGCCCATCGGTCAGAGAGAGCGGAGCCACGTCAAAGTCTTCATCGCCCGCAATGCGGAGCAACTGCTTGAGCTGCATCTTGTATTGGCTGATGAGGGTCTGGGTATTGACGATGTCATATTCGCCGTTGGCCACCTGAGCCTCCAGCTGCAGCAGTTCGTATTTAGCCATCTGGCCTTGCGCCACCACCTCCTTGCCGCGATCCAGCAGGGTGTGGTCTATTTCGAGCAGTTCCTGGTTTACCTTGAGAGCCTCCTTGGTGTAGAGAATCTGTATATACAGCTGGGCAATCTGCTCCTTAATATCATTGAGCGAGGCAGAGTATTGCAGTTCGGTCTGCTCCAGAGCGAGGCGGGCATTCTTGATGAGATGGATGCGCTGGTTTCCGTCAAACACCGTCCATGTGGAATTGACACCGTATGTGCCGTTTTGGTTCACCTTGTTGGCACTGCTGCTCACGGTGCCACCACTCACAAAGCTGCTGGCGTTCTCCTGAAACGGACGATAGGCCACCGACTGAGTGGTAGAGGCCGATAGGGTAGGCAACCATGCGCCTTGCTGCTGATAGACGTTAATTCGTGCCTCGTCGGCAGTGGCTTTTGTCTTAAGCAGACTGACATTGTGTTCGGCGGCGTAGTCCAGACACTCCCTGAGACTCCATTCGTGAGTCTGCGCCAGACTGATAACTACACCGGCAGCCCACAGAGCCGCAGATAGTAGAAGTCGTGTGTTCATATATATATATATATAATAATGTATAAGCTTATCGAATTGCAAAATTAAGAAAATCCATTGCCCCACAAAACTTTTGCCATGTTAAATATTTATAAAATGTGGAAATATTACCATTGCTTGCGAAATATTGGCTTGCAATATGGGCACTGCGTACCAGGCTACAGGCCGCCCTGTGTGGCTGCAAAGTCATCTGAGATTACTGCGCCAGATGAGCGCTTTTGAGGTCGTGTTTTTCGTGATAATTTCTGCAATCTGCGTACTTAAAATTTCAAAGTGCGTGCAAAATTCTGTTCACAGCGCTGTGAACAATCGTTCACACCGCTGTGAACTGAAATTAACTCGCACTTTGTTTTTCTTGAGGCGCGAAATGGTTTTGTCAGATGGGAAAACATGGGCAGAAACCTGTAGTACCAGACTAATAATGGCTCAGTGGAAAAATACTGGGGACGTATGAAATAATTTAATCAAAACATGTGATCAAAAAGTTTGTCACAGACTTGCGCCGTTCGGCTACTGCTACGGGCGGGGCTGCCTTTATAAGAGTAAACTCTTAACAGTCAGCCCCGCCCGCAGCAGTAGTGGTGCCAAGCACCACCGCAAGTCTGCACCAAAAGAAAAAGTGGCTCAGTGGAAATTTAGTGGGGGATATTTTTTAAGGAGTTATAGAGAAATTAACAGGTGATAGTTGTTTAAAGAGTTGGTGGACTTTTCCCACAGAGCTCACAGAGGGCACAG
>JAZUHM010000158.1:0-2338 GCA_045641725.1 Bacteroidaceae bacterium
GTGGCGAGTCTTAACGCCGATGCGCTCCATGATCCACTCATCGCTTGTATCTACGATGGTTGACATCTCCTCATTGTCGAGGATATAGGTAGGCACCCATCCACCAACGCCTGTAATGACAGCATTGATTTTTCCCATGTCGATAGTATTAGGTGAAAGAATGTGATTTGATTACTCTGCTACTTCCTTAACGATAGCAATTTTGCCTCTGTAGTAGCCGCATGAAGGGCATACTGTGTGGTAAACATAGAGTTCGCCGCAGTTAGAGCACTTTGCCAATGTAGGAGCAACAGCCTTATCATGAGTTCTTCTCTTAAGGGTTCTTGTCTTTGATTGTCTTCTTTTAGGATGTGCCATTTTCTTATTATTTTATAATGTTATTATTTCCAAGTTTGAGATTCCTGCGGTGCAGGATGGTTTTATTCGTCTTCGTCGGTCGCTTTGGTGACCATATATCGGTTGAGCGTGTCCATCATGTCGGGGTTGCATTGTCCCTCGGCGTGTGCGTGTGTCAGGGGCAGGGCCAGCACGATATAGTCGTAGATAAAGGGCCACAGATCTAGGTCGGTCTGCTTATCCTCTACATAGATAATGTCGTCGGCGTCCTCATAGTGGTCAGAGAACTGCACCTTGAGGTTTTCCTGACAGTTTACGGCCACTTCCATATCGTCGAGGCATCTGTCGCACTCCACGATGGCGGTGCCGGCTATGTCAAATACGATATTCAACCCCACTGGGTCGGATGTCACAGTGACTGTAACTTGCAGGTCTCCGCCTTTGACCAGTGTGTTTTCCACTGCTTCAAAATCGGCATTGCCTATGCGGCAAGCGATTGTCTCTGCTTCTCGGCGTTTTGCGGTGAGGTCTATAGTTACAGGCATAGTTCGCTCATTTGGGTGGCAAAGTTAGTGATTTTTTGTGGAATAACATTATTATTATGCGAGAAAATTGCTTTTTTCGCCCACAATATTCTTTTTAGGCTCCACAAAACCTGTTTTTTGGGTCAAAAAGGGGCTATTTCGTTACCTCAACTTGTCATTTTGCGCAGTTCGATGCGGAAGGTGGTGCCGCGCCCGATTTCTGAGCTCTTTACAAAAATGCGGCCTTTATGATATTTCTCGACTATACGCTTGGCCAGCGAGAGGCCGAGTCCCCAGCCGCGTTTCTTGGTGGTGAAACCGGGGTCAAAGACCGACTTGAATCGGTTTTTGGCAATGCCCTTGCCGGTGTCGGCCACTTCTATAATAAGGTTGCGGGCCTCCACAGCCACGGTGATGTCTATCTGGCCGCGGCCTTCCATGGCATCAATCGCATTCTTACACAGGTTTTCTATCACCCACTCAAAGAGGGCTGCATTGAGCTTCGCCTGCACGTCTTCGTCGGGTAGATGGCAGAAGATCTTGACGCTTGACGACGACCTTGGCTGCAGATAGTTCACCACATGCCATATCACCTCGTTGATGCTCTCGGGCTTGGTCTCAGGTTTGGAGCCCACCTTTGAGAAGCGCTCGGCTATCAGGTTGAGGCGGTCAACATCCTTGCTGAATTCGGGTATCATGGGGTCTTCGGGATACGAATCGCGCATAATCTCCATCCAGGCCATTAGCGACGAGATCGGCGTGCCCAGCTGATGGGCCGTCTCCTTGGTCAGGCCCACCCACACGCGGTTCTGCTCAGCCTTCTGCGAACTCACTATCACAAAGATTATTATCACGGCAAACAGGGCCAGGATTGCTATCTGTATATAAGGATATATGGCCAGTCGCTTCAGCACCAGCGAGTCGTCGTAGAGTATCTCCATGTAATGAGCCTGACCATCCACCGCCAGCGAATCAGGGCCGTAGTTCATCTTGATGGAATAGCCGCTTCGCCGCATATTGCTCACCACCTCGCTCAGGCGGTCGAGCGAATCGGTCTCCGACAGACCCGCAAAATCAATATTGCGCGACTGCTCCACCTGCCCCTTGTCGTCCAGCACCACCACGGGTATCGTGGTATTGTTGTTCAGAATCCTCAGCACCAGAGTCAGGTCGGCGCTGCCGTCGTCTTGATTGAGGGTCTGCATGGCCTCGGCCCAGATGTTCATCTTGGTATTGGCCTCGTGCTCCAAATCCTTGACCAGGAAATGCGAATACACCAACGAAATCGCAGCAATCACGATTGCCGCGCCTATCAACACGTATTTGATTTCCTTTGTCTTATTTATCCATGACATACAACATTAACGCACAACGCGCCAAAATATTGTGCCCCTACCCCACAAAATCTCGCTCTCGCACCATCAAACTTCGCCCTAAAAACTGCGCGATTCGTGCTAATTTCAGTTCACAGCGCTGTG
>JAZUHM010000159.1:0-2955 GCA_045641725.1 Bacteroidaceae bacterium
GAGTTGCGCAGCATGTAGAACCAACATACTATAATCCCACATAACAATCAGGCCCGAAGAAACGTTTTCCTCGGGCCTGGCTGCCTTTTTGCTGTGCGTGAAAGGAATGATAATTCCCGTTGATAATGGCTTTGTGCGCGCTTACCATATTAAATTATTGTTGGTAGCTACATGTGTCGATCGGTGCTCGGCGCTGGACGCGCCAAGCTACGAGGTTTAGTATAAAAAGAGCGACCAGTATCCCGCCGAGGCAGAATACTGGTCTGATTATGTAAGAAACTTTCGTATTTCTTGGCTTGCGCTGTAGATTAATAGAATCTGTAGCGGTTGTCAACGATGTTGGCCTTAAGCTTGAGGTATGGCATTACCATGTCGTAGCGGCCGGCGTAGCTTGTTGAGTTCTGAGCGGTGATGAATGCGGCCTGCTTCATTTCTGTGCGGCTGTCAAACTTGGCTGTTGGGTCCTTTGGAGATTCGGCGATAACCTTGTAAGCATAAACGCCTGCCTGGCCCTGGAATGGGGCAACGAACTGGCCAGCCTTTGCCTTGGCAACTGAGCCGATGAGCTTGGAGTCAACGCTCATGTATGGGTTGTTGTCCATATAGAAGTTGACGTTGCGCATTGTGTCGGCCTGAGCGCCCTTTGACTGGGCAACTGCCTCGATTGTCTTGGCGCCCTTGAGCGAAGCGATGATCTTGGCGGCTTTCTTGTCGTTCTTTACGAGCTGAGTGAGGTAGTCCTTAACGTCTTCTACGCTCTTGTAGCCGGCCTTGTAGGTCTTTTCTACTGCGAGAACGATGAAGTGTGCGCCGTTGCTGCCGTCGTAGAGGATAGATACCTCGCCGTCTTCTGCCTCGTCGAAGAGCCAGCGCTTAGCGTCGTTGCTGAGCCAGCTGATCATTGGGTTTTCGTACATTGCCTGGGTTGAATAGAATGCGCCGGTGGTGAAGTTCTTGAGGCTCTTTACCTCATAGCCGTTCTTGGCTGCGTTCTTTTCGAGGGCTGCGATGGTCTGGTTTTCAGATACGAACTTGCTGAAGCGGTTGCGCTCCTTCTTAGATGTCTCTGAGCTGAAGTCGATGCTGCGCTTGATGACTGCTGCGTCGTATTTGGTGACGCTGTTCTTTGCGCTGCTGAGCCATGCGATAACGGTGCCCTGGGCGGTCTGGATTTTCTTGACTTCGCCAACGCTCATGCCCTGGAGAGCCTTGATAAACTTGGCCTGCTCTTCGTCCATCTGGAATGACTCGTAGCTCTTGCTGTCGATCCATGATGCCTGACCTGGCTGGCCGTAGATCTGTGCGATCTGCGAGAATGCTGAGTCGGACTTGTTGGCGCTTACTGCGGCGAGAATTGAGTCTGCACGCTGGTTAACGTCGGCTTCGTCCTTGCCAGGTACGCCAATCTGGTGTACTTCGATTGAGTCGGCCTGTGTGGTCTTAGCGAGGAGCTTGATGATGTTCTCGGTGTTGTCGCTAGGGTTGGTGTAGGTCTTTACAGCGCCTACTGCCATCGAGTCGAGGTATGCCTGCACGTCGTTAGGATAAGAGGTCTTGGTGCGTGGCAGACCGTTGTAGATGACTGATGATGTGCGGTTGACGAGGCCCATCACGTTGTCGGTGGTGTCGAGTTCTGCCTTGATGCTTGCCATCTTGTCTGCGAGGGCTGCCTTGTCGGCGTCGCTGGCTACTACGTCGTATGCCACATACTTGATATCCTTGGTGAGGTAAGGCATCTTGAAGGTCTCCTTGAGTTCTGCGTACTTGGCCTTGAGATCGTCGTCGCTTACGCTGACTTCCTTGTCGTCGATGGTGTTGAATGGAACCATGGCTACATAGATGTCCTTGGCGTTGGTGCGGGCGTTGAATGCCATTTCGGCCTCAACTGGGTTGGATGTGAACGAGGCGGTCACGAGGGCCATGTATTTCTCTCTGAGGAGCTGTGCCTTGATGGTGCTTTCTACTGAGAGCCACTGTGCGTACATCTTGCTGATGTATTCGGCTTCCTGTGGGTTGACCTTGGCGCTTGACTCCATCTGCTTCTTGTAGCTGATGAGCTGCTTGATCATCTCTGGGTTGAAGCCCATGCGTGGGTCAACGAAAGGTGTGTTCTGCAGCATCTGCGAGAGATACATGCTTACCTGCGGATTGCTGAGGAGGTCGCTGAGTTCCTTGTCGGTAACGGTGATACCGATTTCCTCACACTCTGCGGTGATGAGCTTGTTGGAAACGTACTGTTCCCAAGCCTGCTCCTTGATTTGGATATCCTCTGCCTCAGAGTATGAGCTCTGACCGCGGAGGAACTTGACTGCCTCGACCATGTCGTTGTAGTCCTGTGTGGAAATTTTCTTTCCGTTGATTGTGCCGATAACGTTAGCGTTGGCACCTTCGGTCTGCTGGCGTGCGCGGAAGAACTCCTCGGTGATAAATGCGAGGAGCGCAATACCGATTACCGCAATGAGCAGTTTACCGTGTTTTCTGATTGATTGAATTGCTGCCATAATATTATGTTTTTTATTTTTTATACATAGTTGAGGTGGCTTATATATATAATATAATGTATATGCGCGAGGGCACTACATGCCACTTTGAGCGACAAAGTTACGAAAAAGATTGTATTTAAGCGTGTTTTAACCCGATTTTTTGAGTTTTTTCGGCAAAAAGCATGTGAATTTGCTTTGTATTTGGAGATTTTTGTCGTTTTTGCGGACAAAAGGTGGGTAAAATCGGCTTTGCAGGCAGTTAGTTCGCGGGGTGTCGGTTGGTGGTATGTGTGGGATGAGTTGACCTGCTGAATGCGCCAGTGTAGATGTCCGTTGCGAACCGTTGCCATCGCGCGGCAAGGTCTGGGTGGATTTATGTGCGCTTTGGCAGCCGCTTTTCTCGCTCTAAAAATTACGCGCTTCGAGATAAATTCTGTTCACAGCGCTGTGAACGAACGTTCATAGCGCTGTG
>JAZUHM010000160.1:0-3402 GCA_045641725.1 Bacteroidaceae bacterium
GAAACCGCCTCGGTAAAATGAGCCTCGGTAGGTGCGCAGCGGTTTGAAACCGCCGTAGGAGCCGTCTTTCTCCAACAAAAACTGCGACGTGACGATGCGAAATGGATTTTGGGCGGTGTGGAGATGATTTTGGGGACTCAAAAGGCGCTCATTGACGATGCACTGATCCAAGATTTCCCAGTCACCGCGATAGGAATAGGTACCCTGCGGGCCTTCGGTGTCGCGAGGCGCTGCCGCGAGGTTGTAGAGTTGGGAATACTCGGGCTCAAGTGGCTGTGTATCAAGTTTATGGGAGCGTTTGCGGCGCTTGGGTTGAACGACGGGATTCAGCAGTCGGGCGCCAAGGTCGTGGGTGATGCTCGGGGCAGAGGGGGCGTCGTTGAAGTCGCCTATAGCAATGATGTGGGCGCGAGGATTTTGCATGCCTACGGAGTCCAGGCATAGGCGCAGCTGACGGGCTATTTTTGAGCGATTTGTCTCCGATTTTCTACCGCCCACCTTGCTCGGCATGTGGCAGACAAAGATGTCGAGCGTGTCGCCGCTTTTTGCCCTGCCCTTCACATGGAGCACATCACGGGTGCGCAGTGGCGGCGAGATGCGATCGCCGAGCCTTATACTGCTGATCTCTAACGGTTTAAAACCGCCTTCTTGATACAAGAGCGCCACGTCGATACCTCGCGGATCGATGCCGTGGGTTGCGATGTAGCGGTAGCCGAGTCTGCTGAGCACCGTGCGCTGCGTGAGGTCGCGCAGCACCGTGTCGTTCTCAACCTCTATCAATGCCACCACATCCACTGGCTCCAGAGAACTGAGACTCGCTATCTCGCGTGCCAGCATCGAGAGTTTGCGCCAATAGCGCGCCGTGTTCCATTGGCGTTCGGAGTTGGGCAGGAACTCGTGGTCGTTGAATCCTGCATCGTGCACCGTGTCAAAGAGGTTTTCGCAATTCAACTCCCCCACCCTGAAGATGCTCGACCGGCGGCTGACAGCCTCATGAGCCTGAGCATATCCGACTACGCTGGCGAAGAGGAAAATTATGACGGCAAAGAGGAATTTTGACATGATATACAGGCGCACAATGTGCTATTCGGAGTTATTTTGGGTACAAATCTACGATTTTTGTGGCGATTGTGCTTGTTGTGTCAATGTTTTTTGCTATTTTTGCTACAAATAATCTCTTAACATTATAATATTATGATTGACGTAAAAGAATGTCTTGCTCAGCAAGAAGAAAAGATGGAAATGGCTGCCATGCACCTTGAAGACACTTTGTCGCACATTCGCGCAGGCAAAGCCAACGTACATATCCTCGACGCGATTCGCGTTAACTCCTACGGTCAGATGGTGCCCCTGAACAATGTGTCGGCCATTACTACTCCCGACCAGCGCACTATTGCCATCAAGCCTTGGGATAAGTCGATGTTTGCGCCTATCGAAAAGGCTATCATCGATTCCAACGTGGGCATTATGCCTGAAAACAACGGCGAGGTGATTCGCCTGGCCATCCCTCCCCTCACCGGTGAGCGCCGTAAGGAATTGACTAAGCAGTGCGCCAAGGAGGGTGAGAGCGCTCGCGTGGCTATCCGCAATGCTCGCCGCGACGGTATCGATAAGCTCAAAAAGGCTATCAAGGACGGTCTGAGCGAAGATGTCGAGAAGGATGCCGAAGCAGACTTGCAGAAGATTCACGACAAGATCATGAAGAAAATCGATGGCCTCCTCGCCGACAAGGAGAAGGAGATCATGACTGTGTAGAGATAGTTAAGAAGACGGTACGTTATGCGCGGTCTTGTAATAAAGAATACTGGCAGTTGGTTTGACGTCCGCACCGACGGGGGCGAGGTGGTGCCATGCAAGGTGAAGGGAAACTTTCGCCTCAAGGGCATTCGCAGCACCTCGCCCGTGGTGGTGGGCGACTATGTGACCTTTGAGAAAAATCAGGAGGGCACGGCTTTCATCTCTGCCATTGAAGACCGCCGCAACTACATAATACGCAAAGCCAGCAACCTCTCGAAGCAAAGCCACATACTGGCGGCGAACATTGACATATGCCTGCTGGTGGTTACGCTCAAGGAGCCTGTGACGTCCGTGGTATTTATCGACCGCTTTCTGGCCACAGCCGAGGCGTATTCGGTGCCGGTGGCGATTTTGATTAACAAGATCGACCTGCTCACCGACGCAGAGCGCCAAGAGGCCGAGCTGTTGGCGGCGCTATACGGCGAGGTTGGCTATGAATGTCACCTTATGTCGGTGACTAAAGGCGAGGGATTGGAGTTCCTCTCCGACATGCTGCGCGGCAAGACGGCATTGCTGGCCGGCAACTCCGGCGTAGGCAAATCGGCGCTGCTCAATCATCTGGTGCCCGAGGCCAATGCCCGCACTGCGCCCATATCAGAAACCCATCTGGCCGGCATGCACACCACTACGTTCAGCACCATGTACGACCTGCCCATAGGCGGGCGGCTGATAGATGTGCCTGGAGTAAAAGGCTTTGGCACCTTTAACTTTGAGAAGGAAGAAGTGTCGCACTATTTCCGCGAGATTTTTAAGGTAAGCACCGACTGCCGCTTTGGCAACTGCATGCACCTCAACGAACCAGGCTGCGCCGTCATCGCCGCAGTAGAAGCCGGCACCATAGCCCCCTCCCGCTACAACTCCTATCTCAACATGCTCGAAGACCAAGACGAAAGCAAATACAGGTAAAGAACTTACCTCCTTATCTCCTTAACTCCTTATCTCCTTAACCCCTTATCTCCTTATCTCCTTATCTCCAAATTCCCCAAGTGTCCCTCACAATCATCATCATCCTATTTGTCCTGGCCCTTGTGCTATGCATAGTAGAAGTCTTTCTTGTGCCAGGCTTTGGCGTCTGCGGCGTGCTCAGCATTGCATGCGCTGTGGCAGGCGTTGTGATTACTTATACCGCCTATGGCTTTGTGGCCGGACTGATCGCCACCGCAGCCGTGGTGATAGTCGGCGCCCTGTTGCTCTATTGGGTCATGCACTCCAAGCAGCTGGAGAAAGCCTCGCTCCACGCAGTCATTGACTCCACCGTGGCTACCGAGGAACAAGCGCAAGTAAGAGTCGGCGACACCGGCGTAGCCCTCACGCGCCTCGCCCTGGTCGGCAATGCCCGCATCGGCAGCGTAGAGGTAGAGGTGCGCTCAGCCTCTGGGTATATCGAGGAAGGCAGCCCCGTCATCGTCACAAAAACCAAGCAAGGCGAGATCTACGTCGCCCTCAATCAAGCATAACCCAGCCACCCTGGCATAAAACTCACCTCCTTATCTCCTTATCTCCTTATCTCCTTAACCCCTTATCTCCTAACCTCCCCTCCCTATGTTCCCAATTTTTGTTTATGGCGTAATAATCGTAGCCGCAATCATCGTGCTGGCAATCTTC
>JAZUHM010000161.1:0-2437 GCA_045641725.1 Bacteroidaceae bacterium
TGTTGAAAAAAATTTGGGATGGCCTCACGGTCACCCCAAACTTCTACAATACCTTAAAAATAACACAAATAATAAGGATGACTGACAAAAGCCAGCAAAAAATATATTAAAATCGACGCATTTGAAGCTAAGATAAGCAGAGGGGGGCGAGTATCTTCCCCTCTGCTGGCGGAATGTGCCGGCTGGTTACCAGATGACACAGATGTTGTAGAGCAGTGAGATCTCCTCGCCGGCTACGAGTTCCTTGATTTCAAGAGTTTCCATACCTGAAATGTTTTTAGAGGTTTATAATCTATTTTTACACATTCTTTTACTTTCATTTTGCTTGATAGCGCAAACAAATAGTAGAATAATGACAGATTGCTGTTTGTTTTGTGCTGCAAAGATACGCACTTTTCTACACATCGGAACATTTCTGCTGCGAAATCTGCAATTTTGCTCTCACTTTTCTTTTTATTGATACGTTTTGCTATCATTAAATTGCAAAAATGGCTCACTGCGTGGCAAAATATTAAAAATAATTGGAAAAATGTGGAAATATTCTTTAAAAGTTTTGTTATTTGTGGACAAATGTATATCTTTGCGTCGCTAAAACGAGAAAACAGGAACGATAAGCCCAAAATGGGAATCTGTTAAGGTTATAGCAAAACAAAGAACATTATAATATAAAAAGGTATCAAGAAAAGACAATGAAAGAGCTCTTGAAAAGCCGTGATGCGGTCAATCAGTGGATGGAACGGTACGGCGTGCGCTTCGGCGTGTATAAGAATGGTGTCTTCAACGAACAGCTGTTCCCCTTCGATGCCATTCCGCGCCAGATTCCTGCCGACGAGTGGGAGATGCTGGAGCGCGGATTGAAGCAGAGGGTGCAGGCGTTGAACATGTTCCTCTACGACATCTACCACGACAAGCACATTGTGGCCGACGGCATCGTGCCCAAGGAATTTACATACGAATCGAAAGGCTACATGCCTGAATGCGAAGGCATCACACCCACACACGGCATCTATGCGCACATTGCCGGCATCGACCTGGTGCAGGCCAAGGACGGCCGCTGGCTGATCCTGGAAGACAACCTGCGCATCCCCTCGGGCGCATCCTATCCGATGATTGCGCGCAAGGTGACACGCAAGGCAGCGCCCCAGACCTTCCGCGACAACCTCGTGGCCGACAACCGCAACTATGGCGAGCTGCTGCGCGAGATGATGGACTACATCAACGACGGGCGCGGCATCAACGTGATCCTGACCCCCGGACGCTACAATTCGGCCTTCTTCGAGCACTCGTATCTGGCCGAGCAGACGGGCGCCACACTGGCCTTCCCTGGCGACATGGTGGTGGAGGACGGCAACGTCTATTACGTGGGCCTCTACAAGCAGAAGGTGCGCGTGGGTGCCATCTATCGCCGCGTGAGCGATGAGTACCTCGACCCGCTGGCCTTCGAGCCCACCTCGCTCTTGGGCGTGCCCAACCTGATGGAGGCCTATCGTGCCGGCAACGTGGGCGTGATCAATGCCTTGGGCAATGGCGTGGCCGACGACAAGGGCATCTATTACTTCGTGCCCAAGATGGTGAAATATTACCTCCATGAGGAGCCGATCCTGCAGAATGCGCCAACGTACCTGCCCTTCTTCAAGGAGGACTTTGAATACATCATCAACAACGTGTCGAAACTCGTCATCAAGGATGTGGCCGAAGCGGGTGGCTATGGTGTGATGTTCGGCCGCGACATGACGCCTGAACGCCTCGAAGAGGTGAAGCGCCTGATCATCCAGGAGCCACGCCGCTGGATTGCGCAGGAGGTGGTGGATTTCATCGACATCGACATCATCGACGAGACCGGCCAGCCCTCGCCACGCAAGTGCGACCTCCGTGCCTCCGTCATCTCGGGCAAGGAGACCAAGGTGTGGAAGTCAGGCCTCACGCGTTTCTCGCGCAATCCCAACTCGTTTGTGGTCAATTCGTCGCAGGGCGGCGGATTCAAGGATACGTGGGTTTTGTGTAATGAGGATAGTGTAAAGAGTAAAGTGTAAAGAGTAAAGTGTAAAGTGTTATGATCAACGCTACAACCGCCAACCGCCTGTTCTGGCTCGGCCGCTATGCCGAGCGTGGCTATCTGTTCCTGCATCTGATGCGCAAGGCATACGACGAAGTGCTCGATGTGCCTGTGGGCGAGACGCCTGTCTATAGCGACTTCCTCAAGAAGCTCGACGTCTATACCGAGGGTTCGCTCGATACCTCGTATCAGATTATGGATCAGCTGTATAACCCCGACACCGTCACTTCGCTGCGCTCCATCATCGAGTTCATGATGGACAATGCCATCGTGCTGCGCACGGAGATCATGACCGAGTCGTTCTCATACATCGAGATCTGTCGCGATCTGATTCGCGCCAAGTCCATCGCGCAGGACACCAACATCACCAACCTGCAGCCC
>JAZUHM010000162.1:0-1932 GCA_045641725.1 Bacteroidaceae bacterium
ATAAGCGCACCGTCGCCATCAGCGAGATTACGCTCATGCAGCTGCCTTATGTCTATATCAACGCCGAAGATCCCGATGCCGTGCAGTCTGCCGACACCGCCGATGCGGCAAAGGGCTTTGAGGTTGTGGCAGGCGGCGTGAAGTGCCTCAACGGCCAGCAGCTCGAGATTTATTCTCTGCAGGGCATTCGCATGCGCACCGGCCGCTGTGTGCCAGGCGCTGTGATAAGACTGCCAAAGGGCATTTACATTATTAATAATAATAAGGTAGAAATCCGATAAATTGCAGACAGAATTATGAAGAAAACACTGATATTGTTTCTGGCCGTGCTGTGCGCTGCGGCAATGCAGGCCCGCATCGCTATGGGCCCGCTGTTTAGCGACGGCATGGTGCTTCAGCAAAAGGAGAAGGTAAATATCTGGGGCTGGGCCGCAGCCGGCGCCAAGGTGAGCATCACTACCTCTTGGGGCGCCAAAGCTACTGCGCAGGCCGACGCCAAGGGCGTTTGGCGCACCAAGGTGCAGACTCCCGAGGCCACCTTCAGTCCGCAGACAGTGCAGGTGGCCAGCGGCCGCGACAAGGTGCAGATATCCGACGTGCTGATTGGCGAGGTGTGGTTTGCCTCTGGCCAGAGCAATATGGAGATGCCGCTCAAGGGATTTGCCAGTTGTCCGACCGAGGGCAGCAACGAGGCCATCTCTATGGCCGGCAAGTATAGCGGCAAGGTGCATTTCGCCACCGTGCCCACTTCGCCGCAGAAGCAGCCCACCGACACCGTGACCGTGAAGTGGCAGGACTGCAGCGCCCGAACCGCGGGTTCATTCTGTGCCGCCGCATATTTCTTTGGCATCCACCTGCAGGAGTCGCTCGGTGTGCCGGTGGGACTTATCAACAGCTCGATCGGCGCCACCCGCGTCGAGGGCTGGACTCCCGAGGAACTGCTCCGCACCTATCCCGACGTAGATCTGAGCGAGAAAGTCTTTAAGGACGTGGGCAATATCCCCGACCCCTACAACATCCAGCGCGATCTGCCGCTGGTGTTCTACAACGGCATGATTCACCCCTTTGTGGGCTATGGCATCAAGGGATTTCTGTGGTATCAGGGCGAGGCCAACGTCACCTATCAGGCCGATAAATACGCCGAGCGCTTTACCAACATGGTGCGCGAGTGGCGCCAGCGCTGGGGCATGGGCGACTTGCCGTTCTACTATGTAGAGATAGCGCCCTATGAGTACTGGTGGGCCAAGCCGCCAATCTATTCGTGTCTCCTCCGCGAGCAGCAGCTCAAGGCTCAGTCCATGCTGCCCAATATGGGCATGATATGCTCCAACGACCTCGTCCACGACTACGAATACTGGCAGATTCACCCCTGCATGAAGAAGGAGGTAGGCGACCGCCTCTGCTACTGGGCGCTGCGCAAGGCCTACGGCATAGAGGGCGTGCATTGCGAGAGCCCCACCTATAAGTCAATGGAGATTGAGGGCAACAAGATTATGATAACCTTTGACAATGCCGAGGACGGCCTTGACCGCAATGTCAAGATAGAAGGCTTTGAGATCTGCGGCCCCGACTCAGTCTTCCATAAGGCCCATGTGGGCACCAGCGGCAATCGCGTCAGCGTGCAGGCCAACGAGGTAAAGGAGCCCGTGGCAGTGCGCTACTGCTTCAAGCCCTGGCAACTGGGCAACCTCAAGTCAAACTACGGCCTGCCCGTCATCCCATTCCGCACCGACGATTTCCCTCTGAAGTAAGGCGAGCCAGGAATCGGGGGGCAACGTTTTTTTGAGAAGATAATAAGCTTAAAATCAATCATTCTGCGCGCATATTTTCGCAATATGCGCGCTTATTTTGGTTCACAGCGCTGTGAACGTTTGTTCACACCGCTGTGCACGATTGTTCACAGCGCTGTGAACGATTGTTCACAGCGCTGTG
>JAZUHM010000163.1:0-1844 GCA_045641725.1 Bacteroidaceae bacterium
TGAATCTCTCTGGGGTTTTTTGTTTTTTTTAAGGAGTTAAGGGGATGCCTGCAAAACTGCTCGCATTTGAGCCATCTGCTCCCCTGTTTAGGCTACTCTTTGTACACATCTATTATATTGTTGCAATGCTTATACCAACGCACCCATTTGAGCCGTCTGCTCCCCTAGGGAGGGGAGCTGTCGCGTAGCGACTGAGGGGTCGAATGTATAATTTGTTGCTATTCAGCTATTCGCACTTATTGGGCCTCCGTACCCCTCCGGCTCTTCGAGCCACCTCCCCTCCTCAAGGGAGGAGACGACTCAATCATAGCATATTTACCGAAAAACAATTTTTGAAAATTTACGTTCCATTTACGATAATTCGCGTTTAAAACCCAAGCGCCACCGGCGCCCTACTGCCTTACGCCTAACGCAAATGCTAACGGCTCAAAAGTAAGCACAAAACTAACCGCGGTGCGCGCTAAAAATATCGCGTTGCGTGCTAATTTTGGTTCACAGCGCTGTGAACGTTTGTTCACACCGCTGTGAACGATTGTTAACAGCGCTATGAACGTTCGTTCACAGCGCTGTGAACAGAATTTAAATCGCACTTAGTTTTTTTAAGAGCGAAATCCACCGTTTTCAGGGGGCTCTGCGGGTAAGGCATTTTGGCGAATTTTGCAGGCGCTGCGTTGATTTTTGCACCAGAAAGGCGGCAAGACTACGACATTTGTCAATTTTCGGAGCATTTTTGCGCAGTCGTTGGGATGTTTTGTGTATTTTTGTATCATCCTTGCGCAACTAATCGAAATTCACCACAATATTTTCTCAAACTACAATTACTATGAAACAAATATTGTCATTGCTGCTGCTCGGCATGCTATGCGCCATTGGCGGCAGCGCACAGACCCTGCCGGTGTCAACCGACGCCGGGTCGCCGCTGTGGTATTTCATCCACACGGCTGACCACAAAGTGTGGACCGCCTCGGGCAGCGACATTGTTGCCAGCGACATGATTACCGACACTGCCGACGTCAGCCTCGCCAATCAGCTCTGGAGGTTTGAGGGCAGCACCGCCGACGGCTACATCATCACCAACAAGGCAGGCGACCTGCAGGTTTGCCTCATGTATAACATCACGGCCAAGAAGGTGGCACTCCGCCTCTTGAAATCAGAAAAATTCAGATTTGTTTACACACCGGCCGGCAACGGCATTCAACTGATTTCGCAGACTCCCGCCAGCGCCAGCTACAGTAGCGACGTGGCCATCTGTGTTGACCCCGCGACCGGCAACCGCCTCATTGCCTCGACCATAGCCAAGGCCGAGTCGTTCAGCCTGGAGCCGTTTATTGACCACAATCTGAGCATCAGCGACGAGGGCACTGCCTACTGGTATCGCATCAGCAGTTGCGCCGAGGGACTCGAAAACCACGCCATCACCAGCACCGACGATGCCGCCGACATGCCACTGCCCCTGCTCGACACCGAGATTACCGACGAGCGCTCGCAGTGGATGGTGACCAAAGGCGACAATGGCCTGCTGCAGTTCACCAACCGCAGCACGGGCAGCATGATTGCCGCATCGTCAGTCCACAACGGTAGTTGCAACATCACTCAAGTGGCCGAGTCTAAGGACGGCGGCGGCAGTTTCACTGCGCAGTTTGTGGGTGGCACTCGCTACATGCTCAGCGCTGTGGAGGACGACGACGTGACCCGCTATCTCGCAGCCACCAGTCAGGACAATCCGGCCATGGCATTCCCCACAGAGGCGTGCAACAAGACTGCCGTGGTATGGAATTTTGAAATCGTGGAGAGCGAGCTGACCGGCCTCGACGGCACCGACGCCACGCAGATAAGCATCGAGG
>JAZUHM010000164.1:0-1561 GCA_045641725.1 Bacteroidaceae bacterium
TGTCGAGCAGGTCCCACTTGTCGCGGCGCATCAGCGGGGCGTGGGTATTGTTGGGCACTGTGCGGAGCATGGGCCACACCATGCCTTTCTCTACGTGGAAAGCGCCTTTGCTGTCAACGCCGTAGCGCAAAACCACCGACACGCGCTTGCCGCTCATCTCCATGTGGTCGTCGTGCGGAGTGAGCTGTGCGCCCTGCCATGCGATGCTGCCGTCGGGCTGGATGCTCCAGCGATTGTCGGCCTTGACGGTTGTAAATGCGGCCAGCACGAGAGCCAGCGCAATGACTATGTTTTTCTTCATAACAATGTGATTAAAAATAGATTACTTGCGCAAATATAATAACTTTCTTGTAATAA
Source organism: Bacteroidaceae bacterium (assembly GCA_045641725.1). Lineage (GTDB taxonomy): Bacteria > Bacteroidota > Bacteroidia > Bacteroidales > Bacteroidaceae > UBA6382. The sequence continues at coordinate 358 of JAZUHM010000164.1, forward strand.
CGGTGCAAAACGACACCAAATAAAATATTTTACAGGAGTTACAGGGAAGTTAAAAGGGAGTAAAAAGGAAGTTATAGGACGATACTAATACCTAAGTAGCCACTTTTTCTTTTGGCAAAGACTTGCGGTGGTGCTTGGCACCACTACTGCTGCGGGGCGGTCTTGCGGCTCCAGTCGCTGAGGTTCGACTGCGACTCTATCTCCTCCTGCAGGGCCGGGCTCAGCGTGGCAAAGAGGTCGAAACCCGTGAGCTCCTCCACCTCGTCGATGGTGCGCACATAATACGGCATAGGGTGCTGTTCGGTGTTGTTGTTATATACAAAGGCGATGCCTTTCTGCTTGCCCTTTTCGGTGCATACCACTGCCTTGAAATATTTTTCGGGCACGGGCACTCGGCGGTTTATCTTGCGATGGGTCTTGCCCTCAAACAGGGGGCCGCAGATGATGTGGATGGTCACATTGCCGCGCTTCACCCACGAGCGGCAGGCCGACTCCAACTGCTCCCAATCGCCGGCGTTGAGCGTATGGGTCTGCGGCGACATGTTTGACAGATAGAAACAGTCGTGCATGGCCTGTGCGCTCCACTTGTTGTCGGCCGCCGGGCACATGTGGCCGCGGTCGAAGCCCGAGTTGTAGTAATCCTCCAGCAGCGACTTCTGGGCCTTGGTCAGGTCGGGGTCTTCATAGAAATTGGGCGAGCGCTTGATGGTGCCCTCGAGCTTTTGCGGGGTGAGAGTCCACGCCACATAGTTGGGCTGAAAGGTGGTAGTGTTGTACGAACAGGTATATCCCTCACGCACAAGCATAATCTCGCCGTCTATAGGCGCCGCCAGCAGGTCGGGCTCAGCCTTAGCCTCGGCCGCAACAGCCTCGGCCTCGTCAACAGGCGCTGTCTCGGCCTTGTCGGCCGGCGCTGCCTCTTTGGCCACAGCCTTCTCATTGCCCGGCAACGTAGGCGACTGCACCTTGCCGTCGCAGTCCTTGAGGTTACCAAACGAAAACAGCGCCACGGCGCAACTCAATATCAGGGTAGTAAGTTTCAGCATAACGATATAGAAAAAATTGGTTGTCTGAGGCAAAGTTAGCAATAATTCGCCAAACAATACCTTCTTCGCAGCATAAAAAAAACAAGGAGAACTCAATATGTGTTACTCCCGACAATTAATGTCCGGTAAAAATAATTATTGTTGTCCGGTAAAAAATA
>JAZUHM010000165.1:0-4619 GCA_045641725.1 Bacteroidaceae bacterium
CCACTCTTTCGCCGCGCCACCCTGTGAGGGACAGTGTTTTGCTAATATTTGTAGGAATCTGACTCTTAGAATATCTCGTGTCGATGTTTCCCCACGACAATGTCACGGAATTAAGTTTTGCCCATGCCGTTTGGTCGCCAGGGGCAGGGTCGGGTAGTTCTGTGTTGTTTGGTTGCGCAAACGTGGCTACGCAAATCATTAGTGCTGATAAAAGTGGTAGAATTTTTGTGTACATTATTTACTATGTTTTGTCTAGTGCAAAAGTCGTAATAATCATTGAAAATTCAAAGAAATTTTACCATTATATTCACATTTTACAAAAAATCGTGGTTGTTGACTTGTAAAAGCTTAGAATGCCTGTGTGAAACTAACTAGTAGCCTCGTAATAAAATTTTGTGGCCTTGCAACATGATTTTTTGCCTTTACGGCAGCTGTTGCAAGGCCACAAATTATTCTTTTAAAGCCGCAAATATAGTTATGTGTGTTGGGGTAATTAGATTATAGGTTATTGAGTTCTGCTTGCAGTTTGTTGTATTTGTTTTGGATGGTAATTTTGTTTTGTAGCATGGTATAGATGCGGTCGGCTTCGGTATAGTATTCGGATATGGAGACTTCTCCTGCGGCCACAGCTTTGAGTAGTGTGCTGAGCGTTTGCTGCATCAATGGCATGTCGTAGGTCTGCAATTGTTTTTTTAGATTTGTGACTTCGGTTTGCAGTGTGAGACGTTGATTGTCAAGTTGGTGCTGGGCATTTGCGAGTTCTTCTTCTGCAGCAGACTGGCGTAGTTGGGCTGCTTTCACCTTGCGTGAGTTGGAGAAAATTGGCATGGCTAAGCCGACCATTGGACCATTAGACGCCTCGTGCAACTCGGTGTTGCGACGATAGCCGATGGTGAGTTTGGGCAGCCAGGCTTGCTTACTGCTTTTGAGCTCGTGCTGTGCCGCGGTAAGTGAGGCATTGGCCAAAGAAACAGTCAATCCCTCTTCAGTTTGCTTTTTAGTAATGAATGGTTCTGTATTTGCTGACCAGATGTCGCTGCTTACATTAGTGATTAGTGTGGTAGTAGTGCCCATGCCTTGCAGAGTGACTTTCACGCGTTCAGTCTCGCCGTTGTTCTCGGTAAGTTCGGTCACGAGGTTCATGCGGTCTATCTTGATGCGGTTAAGTTCCATGATGGTCGCTTCGCCGTGTGTCATGCGTTTGTTGCAGATTGAAAGGAGCGAATCTGCAGTTGCCATTCTCTCGCTCAATAGGGTGGCATTGTTTGCAAGATAAACAAGATCGCAACAGAGTTTGTGGGCTTCAAGCAATATGTCGCGTCGAGCGATGAGGTATTCCTTGTTGAGCATGTTTTCTTGCAGTTGTGTGGCTTTGCGACGGTTGCTGTATGTGGTGGGGAAATCAAATTCCTGCGAAACAATCAGTTCGCTGCTGGCAATTCCGCCCGTGCCTTTTTGAAAGAACGGACTGTATTCTACAGAGGTGGCGCCCAGTGTGTTTTCAGCCTTGCTTTCAGCAATAGTGGCTGCATTGGCCTGACGCAAGGCCTTGAGTTGTGTGTTGTTGTTTTCAATAGATGTGAGTATGGCCTCAATGTCTATTGATTGTTGGGCAAAGCCTGTGAGTGCCACCAGACTGCTCAGGAGTATGGAAGATAGATATTTTGTCAGCATTGTTTTTGTTTTTTATTGTGTAGCCATTCGTAAATGATAGGTATGATAAATGCGTTGAGGAAAGTGGATGTGAGCAGACCGCCCAATATAACCTTTGCCATAGGACTCTGTATCTCGTTGCCGGGCAAATCGCTACGCAGTGCTAGTGGAATAAGTGCCAGAGCCGAGGTTAGGGCGGTCATGATGATAGGGTTCATGCGGTCTAACGACCCCTGCATGATGCAGTCGCGCAGAGAAAGGGTGTGGTTTGTGCGGAGTGAGTTGTATTGGGTGATGAGCAGCATGCCGTTGCGGGTGGCAATGCCAAAAAGCGATATAAATCCGATGATTGCGGGTATGCTCAGTTCGCCACTTGTCAGGAATATGGCAAACACGCCGCCAATCAGTGCAAACGGAAGGTTGAGCAGAATCACTGCGCTCTCTTTGGTGTTGCGGAACTGGGCGTTTAGCAATAGGAAAATCACGACGATGCTTATGATAGATGTGAGCATCAGTGTGCGGCTGGCGGCTTTTTCGTTTTCAAACTGTCCTCCATATTCAATATGGTAGCCCTCGGGTAGTTCGATGTTGTCGTTAATTCGCTCTTTTATGTCTTCTACCACGCTGCTCATGTCGCGTCCGCTGCAATTGGCGCTTATTACTATCTTGCGTTTTACATTCTCACGGTTGATAGTGTTCGGGCCCTTTGTGGAAGCCACTTCTGCCACGTCCATTAGTGGTATTTTGCGACCGTCCTTGGTGTCGATAGTCAGGTTGCGAACTTCCTCGATGGTTTGGCGACTTTCGTTGTTTGAGCGCACGATGAGATTAAAACTCTTGCCACCATCGTTGACTATCGATACGTTTTCGCCGGCCATATTAACAGCTAGAAATTCGTTGAATTCTGGCAGTGAGATACCCTGTCGGCGCAGCATTTCGCGGTTTGGCGTTATTTTCAGTTCAGGGCGCTCAATCTGTTGTTCCACGTTGAGGTCGGCAATGCCAGGGACGTCTTCTATCGATTCTTTTATCTCATTGCCAATGGAATACATGCGGTTGAGATTAGTGCCGAAGAGTTTGATGGCGATGTTGGCCTTGGTACCGCTGAGCATGGCGTCAATTCGGTGACTTATAGGCTGACCAATCTCAATATTTGCACCAACTATTATCGAAAGTTTTTCTCTCACTTCGGCCAGAACTTCCTCGTGGCTGCGCTCGTCCAATTCAAATGGGGCTTCTATTTCCGATACATTTACGCCCAGGGCATGTTCGTCGAGTTCGGCACGGCCTGTTTTGCGTACTACCGTTTTTATCTCAGGTATAGTCAGTAGCAATTGTTCTGCTTGCCTTCCAATCTTGTCAGACTCTTCCAGCGATACGCCAGGTAGAGTGCTTACGTTGATAGTAAATGAGCCCTCGTTGAATGGCGGCAGGAAATTTCTGCCAAGGGTAAAGAACAGTACAACTGCCGTCACAAAGGTGGCTGCAGTGGCAATTAGCACGCTTTTTTTGTGGTTGAGCACATAGAGCAGGGCAGAGCCATAGTGTTTCTTGAGCCATCTCACAAGGCGCGAGTCGGCCTTGTCTTTGTTAGTCTGCTTTGTCTTTTTGAGCAGATAGCTGCACAGTACAGGAGTTAGGGTTAGCGCCACTATTGTAGAGGCGAACAATGCCACGATAAAGGCTATGCCCAGTGGTATAAGCATCTTGCCCTCCATGCCGCTGAGGAAAAACAGCGGCACAAAACTGGCAACGATAATCAGTGTGGAATTGAGTATAGGCATTCTAACTTCACGAGAGGCTTCATAGATCAGCTTCAGCTTGCTGGTGCCGCTGGTGTCAGTTCTTAGTTTGCGCCACACGTTTTCTACATCTACTATTGCGTCATCTACCAGCGAGCCAATCGCAATTGCCATACCGCCCAAGCTCATTGTGTTGATAGTGATGCCCAAAACCTGCAGCACCAGAATGGTAATGAGCAGGCTGAGTGGAATTGTGACAAGCGAGATGACTGTGGTGCGCACGTTGGCGAGAAACAGCGCCAGCACAATCACTACAAACAGTGCACCTTCTATCAGCGAAGTGCTGACATTGTCGATGCTGCTCTCGATAAATCTTGACTGACGAAAGGCATCGGTGGAGATGTGTACATCGTTAGGCAGATTTTGCTTGACATCGGCAAGCGCAGCCTCGAGGTCTTCGGTCAACTGCATGGTATTGGTGTTGGGCTGCTTGGTGATTGTCATCAGCACGGCGGGCTTGCCTTTTTCTGAGGCAGTGCCGAGGCGAGGCTCCTGCGCTCCGATGCGTACTTCGGCCACATCCGACAATGAGATGGGCACGCCATCTACGGTCTTCACCACCGAGCAGGCAATCTTGTCAATGTCGCTCGTTGAGACCACGCCGCGCACTATGTATTCATTGCCATATTGGTTCATCACGCCACCATTGATATTGCTGTTCATATTGCGCACAGCTTCCATCAGTTCCTGCAGGCTGACGCCATAGTGCTTCATTTTGCCAGGGTCAAAGAGTATTTGGAATTCCTTGACGTCGCCGCCCAGTACCGACACTTGTGCCACTCCTGCCGTAGAAAGCAGGCGCGGGCGGATGGTCCAGTCAGCCATAGTGCGCAGGTCGAGCATTGAGGTTTTGTCTGAAGTGAGGCTTACGATGAGTAGTTCGCCCAAGATAGACGATTGCGGGCCGATGGTGGGCTGGCCAATATTGTCGGGCAAACTCTCACGAATGGCCGAAAGCTTTTCCGACACTATCTGGCGTGCAAGATAAATGTCTGTGCCCCAGTCAAATTCAACCCAGACCACAGAAAAGCCCATTGTTGACGATGAGCGCACACGGCGGATGCCAGTAGATCCGTTCATTGCTGTCTCAATCGGGAAAGTCACGAGCTGTTCTACCTCTTCGGCGGCCATGCCGTTGGCTTCGGTCATCACCACTACGGTGGG
>JAZUHM010000166.1:0-4080 GCA_045641725.1 Bacteroidaceae bacterium
CGCTGCGCAGCGAACTCCGCACCAGCTCGCAATACAACGCCTACGAAAACCCCACCGGCATCTATGCCACCGCCGGCACGCCGATGTTTGTGGCCGTAGAGGGCATCGGCAGCTACCCTGTCAAGCTGACCGTCAAGAACTGGGTGACCAGCGAGGCCTCAAGCAGCTATGCGCTCAAGAATGGTCTCAATGTGATAAATCCCTCTACCACTGGCAACTGCTTTGTCAACTATTACACCGACAACTTTAAGAACGCCCCCAATGTCAAGGTGCACTTTATCAACGGCAAGGTGCAGGGCTATTGGGACCAGGCGACCATGACCAACGACGACTGGAAGGAGATTATGGCCCTCCACCCAAGCGCCACCGACTCCACCATCATCATCACTCGCAGCGAGCACGCACAGACTGCCTACCCGGCCTATATCTGGCGCGCCAACTGCCCAACAAACATCGACTCCACCATGACTCTCTATGAGCAGGTGCAGTGGGCCGAGCGCAACATGATGGGCCTTACTAAGTACGGCCGCGAGTGCAAGAACCGCCAGCTTTTCTACGCTACAACCTACGGCTTTATGGCCGCAGGCGGCGAGGGCGCCTATTGCCATGTGGGCAGCCTCCACGCCATCACCAAGCCCGACTCGAAAAACTTCGATTTCTGGGGCGTAGGTCACGAGTGGGGTCACAACAATCAGATTACCCCCGGCTTTAAGTGGAGCGGATGTGGTGAGACCACCAACAACATCTACGCTTCGTGGGCCCAGATTCACTTTACAGGCAACCCCGCCAACCTGCGTCTCGAAGACGAGGTGACTGGTGTCAATGACTACAGCGGTATGCGCGGCGGCCGCATGCAGACTTACTTTGAAGAAGGCTTGCGCAAGGGAGTGCAGTGGCAGCTGCAGGATGGCCCTGACTATCACGGTGCAACCCCAACCGGCACCAACAACAGCCGCAACTATGACCACTTTGTTAAGCTCGTGCCATTCTGGCAGCTTAATCTGTGGGGCACACTGGCCGGCTATTGTCCCGACATTATCCCAATGGTAATCGAGGGTCTGCGCAATACCAACAGCACTACTCTGAGCAACATGAACAACGGCCAGCAGCAGGTCAACTGGATGAAGATGGCCTGCGACTCGGCTAAGATAGACCTCCTGCCATTCTTTGAGAAGGCCGGCATGCTCAAGCCTATCAACGCCTATATCGAAGACTATGGCGCAGGCTGGAACGTTATTACCCAGAAGATGATTGACGACCTCAAGGCCTATGTGGCTGGCAAGGGCTATCCTGCATACAATGAGGAGATTAATTATATTAATGGCCACAACTACACCATTTATCGCGACAAGAAAACCCTTACAGCGCCCGGCACTCTCAACAAGGGCTGCACACAGAACGGCACGTTCGTCAAGGTGGCACACAATATCGTGCAGAATGCCGTGGCCTACGAGACCTATAATAGCGACGACGAGCTTATCCGCATTACCATGTACGGCCTTGGCAGCGACGACGCCCACAGCTATACCCAGGTGCTCTATCCCGGTGGCGAAGATGCCGCTTACATCATGGCAGTTGGCTACGACGGCCAGCGCCGTAAGATATACGAATTCAGCGTTCCGCAGTTAAAGAAGGGCCGCTACTACACTATCGTGAGCGATTCAAAGGGCGGCTGCCTCAATACCGACAACTGTACCGCCGACACCAAGGGAAATATCGTTTGGAAGCTCGACCGCGCAAGCAGTGTGGTTAAAAACAAGGCTGGCCTCGTGTGGTATGCTGAGAACAAGGACGGCAAACTCTATCTGCAGAACCCGCAGACAGGCTATTACCTTGGCGGCAACGACGGTCAGGCTTTCTCTGAACTCGTAAAGGCCGACAAGGCTCCTTATTTCGTGGCAGAACAAGTAGATGAGGCCGCTGGCACCTGGACGTTGGCCAAGAATGGCTCGGGTCAGTACCTCAATAGCTATAGCGCCACCAGTACTGGCTATTACGGCGGCGGCAGCAAGGATGCCAACAACATCTGGAAAATTGCCGAGTTCACCGAGATCAATGTGGCCATCCCGTCTGTGGGATACAAGGCTATGAATTATCCGTTTGCCCTCGAGATTCCAGAGGGATGCGTGGCTTATAAGGTGTCAGACCTTGGCAACGCCGACGGAGTGCTCTGCGCTATTCTGGAAGAGATACAGGATGTAGTGCCAGCCAACGTGCCCGCTATTTTGTATAAGGATGGCAAGGCTTCTAATGTGACAATGAAACTTTCTCTTGAGCCAGGCGATGAAAACGCCGCGAAGAATAATATTCTCTATGGCACCAATCTGCGCCAGAACGGCTATAATCCCGGTTCTTTCTACAGTGTAGGCTTGAGTAATTCCGTTGCCAGCTTTATTCCTTCCAACACCACCAGCATGCTTGTCAATACAGCTTATCTCATGGCGGACAAGACCTTTGGCGTCAAGGCATTGCCGCTCCACACCGGCGTTTGGGATTCGGTAGATAGCGCCTCGCAGTCGGCCGATGCCGCTACCGCTGGCGCTTGGTACGACCTCAACGGCAATCTGCTCGGCCAGGCTCCAACTCAGCCCGGCATCTATATCTACAATGGCAAGAAAGTGCTGATAGAGAAGTAATCGGCACAATAAATTTGGGAATCCCCTGGTTTTTGGCGCGGTTTATGAGTCAGAAGCCGGGGGATTTTTATGTAAATATCAGTGTGCGGCTTTGCAAATGGCGCTTCGCCTTGCTATAAGCGTATTCCCCGCCGTGTTTTTGTCGCACAAATGCAAAAAAATCTGCTGCGCAAGATGTATGTTGTAAAAATAATGTAACTTTGCAGCGCAATGCAGCGGCGAGGGCGTGGGTTCGGGCCTTGGAAGCTGGCAGTTGCGGATTTTTAAAACGAATTACGATATGAAGAAGATTTTGTTGTTTGCCGCACTGGCGTGTGGCGTTTTGAGCGGATGGGCTCAGGCCTCATTCAACATAGATAGTCTGGCACAGCAGGCGCAGGCCGGCAATGCCAATGCGCAGTACGAATTGGGCGAGTGCTATGAAAACGGCCTCTCGGTGGATCAGGATTATGGCAAGGCCTTTGGCTGGTATCTCAAGGCCGCGCAGCAAAATCTGGCCAAGGCTCAGCTGAGTCTGGGCTACTGCTATCAGGAGGGTCTGGGCGTTGAGGCTGACGAGGCCACCGCGGCGGCATTTTTCCTGCAGGCGGCTTCGCAGGGACTGCCCGAGGCTCAGTATTGCATCAGCACTTGTTATGAGGACGGCCGCGGTGTGAAGGCAAATGAGCGCCTGGCTGCTGAATGGGCGCTCAAGTCAGCGCAGCAGGGCTACGCCATGGCGCAGTACAATATGGGTTATTATTGCGACAATGGCATCGGCGTGCCAAAGAAGCACAAGGATGCTGTGGCCTGGTACCAGAAGGCTGCCGAACAGGGCGTGGCCGAGGCGCAGTTTATCATCGGCAGTTTTTATAAGCTCGGCTATGGCGTAGAGCAGAGCCCCCAGACGGCTATGTTCTGGCTCAAAAAGGCCGCTGAGCAGGGCATTGAGGTCGCTGCCGAGGCTTTGGCCGAACTCGAGGCCGAACAAAAATAAGCGCCTGACGCTCAGACGCTTATCTTGGTGGCTGCTATAGGACGGGGGATAGACTCTATAGCTTTTAAAATGGACACTATAGAATTAGATAGAGGCTCTATAGCTTTTAAAATAGGCACTATAGAATTAGATAGTGGCACTATAGTTTTTTGTATAGACTCTATAGAATAAAATCCCTTATTGCAGGTTAAGAATCTCCTTAATCAGTGGGATAAGTGTTTTCTTTAGAACTTTTTCGTTGAGGCGGTGTTCTCCCTCGAAGCGGATGGCCTGCGGGTAGTGCTTGCGAAAGAGGTCGTAGGTGTTGACAGTGGGATCGTTGATGCCAAACAGGCCCCAGCACGTCGCTTTTTGTTCGGGCGTGATGTCCTTAAACTGCTGGCGCTCCATCATATTGTGGTGCTGAATGATTTCGCGAGTAATCTTAAAGGTCTTCTGGTTGTCTTTGCGGCGGTTGAAAAACTGGTG
>JAZUHM010000167.1:0-4063 GCA_045641725.1 Bacteroidaceae bacterium
TAGCTCGGCGCAGGACGCGCCGAGCTACGAAAGTCATCATGCGAGACATTGGTATTGTCCGTTAACTCCCTTTTAACTTCCCTTTAACTCCCCTTAACTCCTTAATAAGCAATTATTAGTGTCTGGAAAAAATTCCTAAAACGTTCGCAATAGATTTGTTTTCAAAGTGTTGTAACGATTTTCAGTGTCGGGGCTTACTTTTGAGCCGTCTGCTCCCCTGTTTAGGGGAGCTGTCGCGTAGCGACTGAGGGGTATGACTTACCCAAAGTTAGTTACTATGTCTGGGGCTACCCCTCTGGCTCTTCGAGCCACCTCCCCTAAACAGGGGAGGAGACGACTCAATCACAACTCTTCTCCCTTGAGTAGGGGAGGGGACGACTCAATCACAACTCCCCTCGCCCAGGGGAGGAGACGACTCAACCACAGTATTTTGTTTTACCCAGCACTAATACTCTACCAAAAAATTATTCCCGCTGCGTGGAGGCAACGGGAATAATATAATGTTAGTATCTTGGAAATAAGACACAGTGTCTAAATTCAAAATGCTGACTGCGCCGCTTATATTATATATATAATAAGGTAAGGCGCGGGGGCATTACTTACCGACTGCGGAAGACTTACTTCTTGGCTGCAGGCAGTGTCTTGCCAGGAACCTTTGGCTGTGGAGCAGCCTTGATTGAGAGGAGCTCAATCTTGAAGATAAGGGTCGAGTATGGCTGGATTGGGCTGCCCTGGCGCTCAGCGTCGCCGTAAGCGAGCTCCTGTGGGATGTAAACTTCCCAAGTAGAGCCGACCGGCATGTTTTGAAGAGCCTCAGAGAAACCCTTGACTACGCCCGAAACGCCAAACTCCTGTGGCTTATTGCGCTTGTAGGAGCTGTCGAACACGGTGCCGTCGATAAGGCGACCCTCGTAGTTTACTTCTACGCGGTCGGTGGCCTTTGGCTTCTCGCCAGTGCCGGCGGTGATGACCTTATACTGCAGGCCGCTTGGCAGAGTAACCACGCTGTCCTTCTTGGCATTGGCAGCGAGGAAATCGATGCCGGCCTGGCGGTTGGCGCCGTACTTCTTCTCCATCAGGAGGCCGTGGTAATAGTTGAGCTGGCGCTCAGTCTGGTTGAGGGCCGAGTCCTGCGAGATGGTAGGATTGCCAGTGGTGATAGAAGCCACAAAGCCCTTGAGGAAATCCTCCTTGCTGATAAATGCAGAGTCGGGATTGTCGGTGATGTGGCGGTTGGCGCTCTTATACATCTGGTTGATTACCTGGTCGGCGATGTCCATACCTACGCGGTAAGCCTTGGTCTTAGGATCGTCGATGTTGTTGGCATACTCCATAAAGCCCTTTACGAAATCGTCCATCATCTGGAGTGTGTCGAGGCCCTGCTGATTCTGGAGCCATGGCTTGAGGCCGTTGGTCTGGGCCATACCTACCATATAGCTGAAGGTCTTGAGGTCAACAGTGTCGGGAGTGGCTGTTTTGGCAGGCGCTGCGGCTGCAGGCTGAGCCGGTGCAGCTTTCTTTGCGCCCTTCTTCTGTGCGCTGGCCATGCCGGCTACGAGCAGAAGGAGTGTGATTGCAAGAAATGTCTTTTTCATGATTATCAAAAGTTATTATTTCATCTGGAAGTTTTCAGGCAGATTGAGAGTCTCTGGAGCCTTGTGCTCAACCTCCGCATTGATAAGTTCTACAGTAAACACGAGTGCCGAGAATGGCTTGATGATGCCCATGTCGCGTTCGTTGTAAGCCTGGTCGTAAGGGATGAAGAGCTCCCACTTGCAGCCTTCCTTCATCTGAGGGATGGCCTCCTGCCAGCTTGGGATGAGCTGGCTGAGCGGAATGCTCACGGCGTTGCCCTCAGAGCTGTCGAACACGGTGCCGTCGATGAGGCGGCCCTCGTAGATAATCTCCACTGTGTTTTCAATCTTAGGCTGCTTGCCGTTGCCCTTTACGAGCTCACGATAGAGTGTGCCGCCAGGGAGTTTCTTGATGCCCTTTTCCTTAGCTTTGGCTGCGATAAAATCCTCGCTCTGCTTCTTGTTCTCTGCATAGGCTGTGGCCACAAATTTCTCGTGGTAGGCGCCAACGCGATTCTGCAAGGACATCATCTGCTCCTCGGTAGGATAAACAGTAGCGCCAGTGCTGCCGTCGATAATGCCCGCGATGAGCAGGTCGAGGTTGATGGTATTAACGCTGTCGCTGCCGAAGATTTCGCGATTGGCTGCGTCAAAAATCTGGCCGGTAATCTGCTGGCCGACCTGTATGCCGGCAAAATACGCAGCGAGCTTCTTGTCGCCCTTGGTCTTGACCACGGTCTGAAGGCCCTTGTAGAACTCGTCCATATAGATTGTGTCAACGCCAAGCTGGCCCTGGATGTAGTTTTTGAGGCCCTTGGAGTTGGCCACGCCGATGTCGTAGCTCAGCGAGTCGAGGTCGGTCTTGATTTCGGCCTTCGGTGTCTGCGCAAAAGCTGCATTGCCCATGAGCAAAGCGGCAATCGCAATAAAGAGAGTGCGTTTCATTTTCTTATTGTGTTGAGAAATGATTCTATTATTTAATGACGTGCTGCAGGTGCGGCGAACATTAGTTCATTGGCACCATCTGCATCTGTGGCATAGCAGGCTCGGCGGTAACGTCAGACTTAGCCTTTACAAGGGTGATCTTGAAGATAAGAGTTGAGAAAGGCTTGATCTGGCCTACCTCATTCACGCCGTAGCCCTGGGTATAAGGCACATAGAGTTCCCACTCGCTGCCTTCCTTCATAATCTTGAGGGCCTCCTGCCATGCAGGAATTACCTGAGAAGGCATGAGCTCGGTTGGCTGGTTGTTATTGTTGGCAGAAGAGTCAAATACGGTGCCGTCGATGAGGCGGCCTTCGTACAATACCTTAACCTTGTCGCCAGGATTTGCCACAGGGCCCTCGCCCTCCTTGATAACCTTGTAGAGTGTGCCGCCAGGGAGCTGCTTAACCTCTGGATCCTTGGCTGTCTTGGCCATAAATGCCTCGCACTGCTTCTTATAGTCGCCATACTTCTTCTCGAGAGTCTTGGCCTTGTAGTTGTCAAAGCGCTGTGGGAGCTGTGCGCGGAGTTCTTCGTCGGTGAAGATGCACTTGCCCTTAGAACCATCGATGAAACCAGCGAGGAGCTGCTCGAGGTTTACAGTCTGTGTAGAGTCAGAACCAAAGAGCTCCTGATTGAGCTGTGGATAAACCTGTGTGTTGATATACTGGCCGAGCTGGATACCAGCATAGTAGGCAGCGAGTTTCTTGTCGTCGCCAGACTGAGCGGCAGCAGCGAGACCCTTGTAGAATTCATCGATGTATGCAGAGTCGATGCCCATGTTTGCGAGCATGTCCTTCACATTCATCTGATAAGACTCAGCAGCACCAATCTGGTAGCTGAGGGTATCGAGTTCGCTTTTTGGGTCGGCCTTAGGCACGCCACCGGTGTTGCATGATGCAAAAGCCACGAGAGCAGCGATTGCGATAAAAAGTGTTTTTTTCATTGTGTGTTTATTTTTATGTGTTTTTATAATTTCGAGTGGATTGGGCGCGGGATTAAAGCACCTCGATGAGCTCTACGTCAAAGATGAGCGCAGAATATGGAGGGATGCTGTCGCCGGCGCCATTTGAGCCATAAGCGAGGTTATAAGGGAGGTAGAGGCGGAACTTAGCGCCCTCAGCCATGAGCTGGAGGCCTTCAGTCCAACCCGAGATTACCTGGTTGAGGCCGAATGTGGCAGGAGCGTTGCGCTTGTAGGAACTGTCAAACACGGTGCCGTCGATAAGGCGACCCTCGTAGTGGCACTTCACGGTGTCGGTGGCCTTAGGGTGCTTGCCCTCAGCAGGAGTGAGCACTTCATACTGCAGGCCGCTCTCGGTCACGGTGACGCCCTCCTTCTTGGCGTTGTCGGCCAGGAACTGCTCGCCCGCAATCTTAAACTTAGCGCCGGCTTGCTCGCGCAGCATTTCCTGCTCAGCCTCAACTTCCTGGAGGAACTGATTTACAAACACCTGTGCCTCCTTCATATTTATCTTAGTCTCGTTGCCAGCGAGCACGTCTTT
>JAZUHM010000168.1:0-2043 GCA_045641725.1 Bacteroidaceae bacterium
GGTTCGAACGTCGCGCATCATGGAAATCAGAAGGAAGAAAAGGAGTCGCTTTCATCCTACAAATTTACAAAAAAATCACGACATGGCAAAATTTAAAAAATTAATAATCAGTTAATTAAACAGATGTGTATAAAGGGTAGGGCGTGAGCCCTACGTTAGGTTGAATGCAGAATATAAATGTGGAGCGCTGTAAGTGCGACATACTTACAAGGCCGATGCTCTGGTATATAGGGCTCACGCCCCCTGGAAAGTATGTCGCACTTTCAGCGCTCCACTTGTTTTTTTGTGTCACATTTGAAACGTAGGGCTCACGCCCTACGCTGGCGGAATGTCGCCCCTTCGGGGCTTGTATGATGCAAACATATTGCCATTTAGACTCTTGCGCGCATTTACCGGACACCAATAAAACCGAAAAAACACGTTGCTCGTGACGGCGTACTGTCGTAACCTGTTTATATTCCAGCAAAACCACAGCTGCGGGTGGATTTTGGTTTTGTCCTCCAATAACTAATACGAAATCAGCGAAAAGACGCGAAAGATTTTTGTTTTCTGACAAATGTGTTGGCTATGTGGAAAATAATGCGTAATTTTGCACGCAAAATTTCAAAACCAACAACACAAACATGAAGAAAATACTGATTCTTGCGTGCGTTTGCGCTGCCATGACAGCCAACGCACAGGACGTCGACAAAGCCAAAGTACAGACACAAGCAGCCGCCGCTGCTGCCGCAAAAGATGACCTCAAGAAGGTCGATACCGGCGAGAAAGTGTGGAAGTTCTCTGGCGTAACCGGTCTCAACGCCGCCGCTACGGGCCTCGTCAACTGGGCTGCCGGTGGTAACAACAACGTCAACGGCGTGGTCTATGGCCGCGCACGCCTCCTCTACCACAAGGACCGCCTCGCATGGGACACCAACCTCGATGCTGAATACGGCATGACCTACATCGACCAGGAGTTCGATCCCGTGCAGAAGTCGAGCGATAAGTTCAAACTCAACACCAAGCTCGGTTATGAGTTTGCCAAGGGCTGGTATGCCACCGCTCTCATGGGCTTCAACACCCAGTTTGCCCTCGGTCGCAGCTACGAAGGTAAGGAAGACCGCAACCCCATCATTTCCAAGGGCCTCGCTCCTGCCTACACCGATGTGTCGGTCGGTATCGACTGGAAGCCCAATGACATCTTCTCCGTCTACGTTTCGCCCATCGCTGGCCGCTTCACCACGGTGTCCGTCAGCGATGCCTGCAACGATGCCCACGCCGATCTCTACGGCCAGCAGGTGGGTTACCTCGAGCGCGTGCTGAAGGACAAATATGCCGTGTGGAAGTACGACGAGAACAACCAGAAGAACTACGATGCCAACACCCGTGCTGAGCTCGGTCTGTCGCTCAAGGGCGCTGTGAACTATGCCTACAAAGACCTCAAGATTTCGACCATGCTGGGCCTCTACACGCCCTATGCTTGGGACAAGACTGAGATTGGCAAGAACGCTAACGGCAACCCCATCTACCGCGATAACAACCGCCGTTTCGGCAACTTCGATGTCGACTGGGACGTGGCCATCAGCTACCAGTTCATGAAGTGCCTCCAGATGACGCTCTCCACCTCTACGAAGTACTACAACGGTGTGATGATCGACCGCGACGGCCGCTCCGCAGAGCGCGTTCAGTTCAAGTCCATCCTCGGTGTGGGTGTGGGGTATAGTTTCTAAAGCCCCCCTCCATCTCCCCCCCGACTGGGGGGGGGGCTCGTATGAGCTGACAGCTTACAAATAACACTTTCGCACAATTTCGCCTATTTCGTTGATTTCGCAATAAATAATAGAGAATCGCGTATATATTTTTGCGTTCTTGCTACATTAAATTGCGAAAAGATGCGAAATAGGCGAAATTGTGCGAAAATACAAATGTGTCTGCGGCAATTATAGAGACAAAAACCAAGATAAACCCCTCGAAGAGGAGGATGCCTATCGGCACCTGATGCCGTGCTTCCGCTTTGACCTTATAAGAGCTAGCTCTTAACGGACAAACCGCAATCACACCATC
>JAZUHM010000169.1:0-2351 GCA_045641725.1 Bacteroidaceae bacterium
ATCGAGCAGCTCATCGACAACATCCCAGAGGGCAACTACAAGGAAAAGACCAAGCCTATCATCAAGGTGCCAGAGGGCACCTACTATCAGGGCGTAGAGTCAAGCCGTGGTGAGTTTGGCGTGTTCCTCGAGAGCAAGGGCGACAAAAACCCTTACCGCCTCCACTACCGCTCAACCGGTCTGCCACTCGTGGCCGCAATGGACACAGCCTGCAAGGGCTTCAAGATTGCCGACCTCGTGACCATAGGCGGTACCCTCGACTACATCGTGCCAGATGTTGACAGATAAGCGACAACATTTTATATCAATTCACAAAAACACGAATACATAACATGTTTGACTTCAAAATTGTAAACGACTGGATAAACACGCTGCTCAGCACTACCTGCGGCCTGCCCTCTTGGACTGTGGTCCTGATAGAGTGCGTGCTGGTGGCTGTGGCTGTCATTGCACTATATGCAACGTTCGCCATTATCCTTATTTATATGGAGCGCAAGGTCTGTGCATTCTTCCAGTGCCGCATCGGCCCTAACCGTGTCGGCAAATGGGGAAGCATCCAGGTGCTTGCCGACGTGCTCAAGATGATGACCAAGGAGATTATCGAGCTCAAGAATGTAGATATTCTGCTCCACCAGATGGCTCCATTCCTCGTAATCGTGGCATCTATGCTCACCTTCTCATGTCTGCCATGGAACCTCAACGCCGGCATTATCGACTTCAACGTCGGCATCTTCTTCTTCCTTGCAGCAGGCAGCCTCGGCGTAGTGGGAATCCTGCTCGCCGGCTGGAGTAGTAATAACAAATACGCCCTCATCGGCGCCATGCGTAGCGGCGCGCAGATCATCAGCTACGAGGTATCTATCGGCCTCACCATGCTGACCATGATTGTGCTCACCGGCACCATGTCGTTCACCGAGATTTGCAACGACCAGGCCCTCTACGGCTGGAATATCGTTCGCGGCCATGTTCCCGCCATTCTTGCTTTCATCGTATATCTGATTGCAGGCAATGCCGAGTGTAACCGCGGCCCATTCGATATGCCCGAGGCAGAAAGCGAGCTGACCGCCGGCTACCACGTTGAGTATTCAGGTATGCACTTCGGCTTCTACTACCTCGCCGAGTACCTCAACCTCTTTATCTGCGCCGGCATGGCCAGCACCATCTTCCTGGGCGGCTGGGCACCAATCTACTTCCCAGGCCTCGACGGATTCAACGCAATAATGTCGTACATCCCAGGCGCTGTGTGGATGGTGGTCAAGACCCTGTTTGTGGTCTTCCTGCTCATGTGGATCCGCTGGACATTCCCACGTCTGCGTATCGACCAGCTCCTCACTCTGGAGTGGAAGTATTTGATGCCTATCAGTCTTATCATCCTCGTGCTGATGGCAGTGTGCGTCTCACTTGGTTTAACTCTGTAAATTCAAGAATATGTCACAAAATAATTATTTCACAGGCTTCTTCTGCGGCGTAAAGTCACTCGCTACAGGCTTGGGGGTAACCATGAGGGAATTCTTCACCCGCAAGATCACTGAGCAGTATCCAGAAAACCGCAAGGAGCTTCAGATGTTTGACCGCTTCCGCGGCCGACTCATCATGCCTCACAACGAGCAGAACGAGCACAAGTGCATCGGCTGCGGTCTCTGCCAGATGGCCTGCCCCAACGGCAGCATCACAGTGACCAGTGAGACTATCGAGACTGAAGACGGCAAGAAGAAAAAGCAGCTCGCCAAGTACGAGTACGACCTGGGCTGCTGCATGTTCTGCGAGCTCTGCATCACCGCCTGCCCACAGAACGCCATTGAATTCTGCACCGAATTTGAAAACGCTGTGTTTGACCGCTCAAAGCTCATCACCCAGCTCAACAAACCGGGCAGCAAAGCCGTTGAGAGAAAACCAGTTGCAAAACCTGCAGCCGCAGCCAAGCCAGCAGCCGCAGCGCCTGCCAAGCCAGCTGCTCCAGCAGCACCCAAGGCAGAGGCAGCCGCCCCCGCAGCACCAGCCGCGGCAAAGCCCGCAACTGACAGTACTAACCCAGAAACACCTTCTGCCGTATGAATACAGAATCAATAGTTTTCCTGATACTGGCAGTCATCATTGCCGTATTCTCGGTGCTTAGTGTTACCACCAAGCGCATCATCCGCGCCGCCACCTACCTGCTCTTCGTGCTCTTTGGCACCGCAGGCCTGTACTTCCTCCTTGGCTACACATTCCTCGGCTCAGTGCAGATCATGGTATATGCCGGCGGCATCGTAGTGCTCTATATCTTTGCAATCATGCTCACCGGCAAGACCAAGGACTGCAAGCAGCAGAGCCTCTGCAAATGCAAGTTGGCCGCAGGCTTTTTCTCAGCC